>NZ_JBHYGG010000007.1:0-26725 GCF_051859125.1 Gemmata sp. | reverse complement strand
TAGGGGCCGCCCTCCGTGGCGGCCCGCCAACCACTTCTTGCGGATCTTGACGGAGCCTTGACAGAGCTTTAGCGGGTCACTTCTTCACGCTCACCCAGATCACCTCGCTCGCGTACCCGATCTTCACCACGAAGTTGATCGCCACGAACGCCTGCACGCACACCGGCACGTCCTCGCACTCGGCCGCGTCCGGGGCGGCCTTCAGTACGACGTGGCCGGCGCTGCCGGTGCCGAGGAGCGTCTTGCTCTTGCCGTCCACCAGCGTCACGCCGGGAGGCAGCGGGTTGCCGAACACGCTCCCGAGGTGCCGCAGCGGCACGTCGAGCGTCACCGCCTTGTCGTACCCCGGGCCGCGGAGCACCTCGACGTCGATCTTCACCTCCTCGCCCGGCTTCAGCACGATGCGGGTCGTGCCCACCTTCACCGCGGCGATGTCGGACGACGTCGTGACCGCGACCGCCTGCATCCCGGCGTCGAACCGGCCGCGGCCGCCGCCCGGGAGGTAGATCTCCTCCACCGCGATCGCGTGGTGGGTCACCGTCCGCGGCGCGCCGCCCGGCTCGGGGACCTCGGCCGTGCCGGTCACCGTCACCGCCACCGCGTCCCGCTCCGCGTCGGCGGCGGCCGAGACCACGATGAGCCCCTGCGTCATGTTCGCGGGGATCGTGAGCGGGCTCACCGTCACGCCGGCGGGGAGCCCCTTCACGTCCACCTTGACCGGCCCGGCGAACCCGTTGGTCCGGGTCACCTGGGCGAACCACGCGGTCCGGGAGCCGGCCCCGATCATCGCCTTCGACGGGTCGCACTTGATCGCGAAGTCGGGCCGGGCGGCGTCGAGCTCCAGGTAGTACACGAAGCCGTCGCCGCCCTTGTTGTTCAGGTCGCGGACGCGGACGACGTGGTCGCCGTCCACGGCCGGCGTGAACACGAGCCCCGCGTCCTTCCCGTTGAGGTCGTCGTTCGACGCGAGCACCTTTCCGTCGGGCGTCATCACGTCGACGGCGCTGTCGAGCTGGCTCCGCAGCACGGTGCCGAACCGCCGGGCGAACACCTCGACGCGCACCGGCCGGCCCTTCACCGCGGCGAACACGAAGTGGTCGAGGTCGCGCTTCGTGCCGATGCGGGCGTTGATTCCGCACGGCAGAGCGACCCGCGTCGCGGCCTTCGGGGTGTCGTTCGGCTCGGCCTCCTCGAACAGCGGCAGCGGGGTCGCGACCACCGGCACCGGGTTCGTGCTCAGGTCGCCGGCCTTCAGTGCAACGGTCGAAATGCCGGGGACTGCGGGAGCCGTGATCGTCCACCCGGTGCCGAGCTTCGCCGCGCTGCCGACGGGCGTCGCCTTCGCGGTCCGGTTGAGCCCGACCCCGATCGGGAACGCCTGCGAGGCGTGCGGCCCGTCGGTGACGGTCATCGCGTAGGCCCACCGCGGGTCGCCGTCGTACTTGGCGTCCCGCACGGCGACGCGGTAGGCGCCGTCCTTGGGAACTGCGAACGTGAGTACCGGGTCGGCGAAGAACCCGTCGTCGGCCGCGGCGAGTTCCTTCCCGGTCGCGTCGTACACGGCGACGAGCGGGTCGGCGTGCTTCTGGAGGTCGTGGATCTTGTCCTGGATGCGGGCGCACGCGACTTCGAACGTGAGCGTCTGCCCGGCCGTTGCGGTGAACGCGTAGTAGTCGACGCTCTCGGCCGCCTCGACCCGCCCGCACACGACGCACGGCACCGGCACCGGCTGCGCCTTCTCGGGCACGCCGATCCCCGGGAGTTCCCTCACGACGGGGAGGTCGACGACGAGGAGCTGCCCGAGCGACGAGACGCCGTGGGCCGTCGCGATGCGGAACTCGTGGGCCCCGAGCCGCGCGTCGGCCGCGACGTCGACCCTCAGGGTGACCACCGGAACGACCGGCACCGGGGCCTTCGGGTCGGTCTTGGGCGCGTCCTTCGGCGGCAGCGGCGCGGCGGTCAGCCCGGCCCCCTCGAACAGCACCTTGTACGCCCCGTGGAGCGAACTCGTCTGGCACGCGACGGCGACCTCGCTCGTGGTGCCGCGCTGCACCGCGACCGGCGACGTGTGCGTGACCATCGGGAACGACGTCTGCCCGAGTGCGGCGGCCGGGAGGAGGGCGACGCAGAGGAGCACGATCGACGGGCGCATCGGGGCGGCTCCTGGAGAGCGGTGGGGCGGGACCGCCAGACTACCACACGCCGCCGCGGGGTGCCACCGGGCGGCGGGCGGGAAGCCCAGGTGCCCGGCGAACCCTGAGCGCCAGCGAGGGGTGAGGCGCACCCCCTCGCTGGCGCTCAGGGTTCGCCCGCACACTGCCGCACCCAGTACGCGAAACGGGCCGCCCCTCAATGGGGCGGCCCGCGTGTGACCCGGTGGTCGCGAGATCAGTTCGTGCCGCCCGGGGGCACTTCGAACTTCGTGAGGTCCAGGACCGACTCGGCCTCCTGGATCTTGTACGAGAGCTTCACGATCCCCATGTCCTTGACGAACCACATGCGGACCGTGGTCTTGGTGCCGGCGACGTTCAGGTCGGCCCCCTCGACCAGGATCGCCTCCGCGTCCTTGTCGAGCACCTTGATCTTCTCCTTGTCCTCCTTCACCTTGAACGTGCCGCTCACGTCCTGGGTGCCGACCTTGCTCTTGATGTCCCAGGCGTCGCCCTTCTTGGCCGGGATCTGGAGGATCTTGACCGGCGGGTCCACCTTGTCGTCCTTCACCTTGACCCGGTACACGCCGTCGCCGCGGACCGAGTACAGTTCCGACGCGACGACCTTGCCGTTCACCAGGGTGTCGACCTTGGTGTACTCGTCGGCCCCGGCCTTCTCGGTCCCGGTGACCACGACCTCGATGGTCTGGTCCTGGACCTTGTACGTCCACTTCGTCTTCTGCTTGAGCGGGAAGTACCCGCCGGCGTTCGGGGCCGCGTCCTTGGGCGGCTGCGCGAGGAGCGAGCCGCCGAGCAGCACCGCCGCCGCGCCGACGAGGAGACGTGTCACACGCAACATCCGTAAGCCCCTGTTCTGTTGGTTGCGGTCCGGGAACCGCGGTAGTATACGCGGCCGCGCCGCGGGGTCACTTCTTCTCGGCCGGCGCGGGGGCGGGGTCCGCCCCGGCGGCGCCCTTCTTCGGGTCCGGCCCCTTCTTCGGTTCCGCGTCCGACTTGGCCGCGCCATTCGGGTCGGCCGGGGCCTTCTTCGGCTCCGGCTCGGTCTTCGGGTCGGTCTTCAGCTCGGCGTCGCGCTTGGGGAGGTCCACCCGGGGGGCCGCGGCGTCGAGGTTCCCGAGGTCCGCGCCGTCGTCGCCGGCCCGGGTCGCCATCGCGGCGAGCACCTTCGGGCTCACCCCGGCCCCGACGAACCGCACCGAGCCGTCGCCCATCAGTACGAACGTGCCGGGCTTGCCGTCCGGGGTGCCGGAGGTGTGCGCGAGGCCGCGCATCGGGTTCGCCGGGTCGAGCCCGCGGACGGTCGCGCCGCCCCCGGCGATCCACGGCTGCGGCGGGCCGCCGGGCGGCGTCTGGAGCAGGTAGATCGTGTTCGAGAGGCCGTCCCTCACGTCGTCCGGCTTCGAGCCCCAGTTGTAGCCGGTGATGCCGACCTTCTTGGCGAACTCGGGGACCGTCGGGTCCTGCCGGGCGATGTCGAGGCCGACGCCGGCGACCGCGACGTAGTTGGTGCCGCCCAGGACGCGCCCCTCGGCGACGTACGGCGAGGTCGCGCGCCACGCCGACTGCGGGTACGACGGGACGAGCAACTCGGGCACCCACGCCTCGGCCGCGTCGAGGTTCAGCACGTTGGCCTTCGGGTCGTAGTCGTACCACGCGGCGTCGCGGTTGATGAGCCGGGAGAGCTGCTCCCGGTCCCGGCCCAGGTACGGGAGCAGGTCCGCGAACAGGCTCACCCGCGTGGCCGGCTGGTACTTCAGGCCCAGCCGCGAGGCGTCCGTGAGCTTCCGGTCGGCGGTGCCGCGGGGGAACTGGCCCGGCGGCACCGCCAGCTTCGGGATCGCCGCGATCAGCCCGTGGTACGACAGGTCCGAGGCGTAGACCGCCATCTTCCCCTTGATCGTGTTGATGACCCCCTGGAGCCGCGGCTCGATCTTCTGGCGGAACGTCTCGGTCGGCCAGGCCAGGTCCGCGGTGACGGTGACGTACCGGTCGGTCTGGGCCACCGAGATGAACGAGTTGGTCGCGCCCGCCGGCTGCTTCGGAACGGTCCCGCCGGGGCCGGTCCCCGGTCGGCCGGGGCCCGGCACCGGGCCCTCACCGTCCTCCGTGGTCGGGTTCGGCCTGGGACCGATCCCGCCCGGGCCGGTGCCGGGGGTCATCGTGCCCACGGTGGTGAGGTTCCGGGCCTCGACCGGGCTGTTCAGGAAGAACGCCGCGAAGTCGGCCGCCGGCTGGAGCATCGGCACGAGCTGGTCGCGGATCACCTCGAACGCCGCGCCGTCGGAGACCAGCGTGAGGCGGAGCGTGGCCGTGATCCCGGTCGGGGTGAACGCCGACACGGTCGCGGCGAGGTACTCGGTGCGGGTCAGGATCGGGTCGAGGACCGCGGTAACGGGCTGGTAGTCGGTCTTGAGCCCCTTGGGGTCGTACATCCCCTGCACCGACTTCTCGGCGTAGATGACCATCGGCGGCGACCCGGCCTCGGCCCCCACGTCCTTGAGGGTCCGCTTGAGCCGCGGGTCGAGCGACAGGTACAGCGGGTTCTCGGCCTGGACCTGCCCGGCCGCGGGGGCTCCGACGGAGCTGAGGAACTTGGGGAGCCCCTTCGCGTCGAGCGCCGTCAGAAAGCTCTCCAGGGCCGCGTGGTCGCCGACCAGGATGTTCTGCGAGTCGTACACGCACAGGCCGAACGGCCGCGGCCCGGTCGCCGGCTTCACCGGCCCGGCCGGGAGCTTGTCGAACAGCCCCCCGAGCAGCGACGCGAAGTGGAACGAGTTCGAGACCGCGTTGGCGAACGGGTTCGACTTGAACGCGTACAGGGTCCACTTCTTCTTGACCGGCTTGGCCCCGACCGTCGGGGCGATCCCCGCGACCACGTCCCGCTCGAACACCGGCATCTTCAGGTTGATGACGCCGAACGGCTCGCGGGCGTCGCCGACGAAGGCGTGGTGGTACGACGCGACCTGGTCGGCGTCCACGCCGAACGAGCCGGCGAACATCTTGAGGTTGTTCGGGTCGAAGAACGGCGACAGCGGGGTGAGCTTGACCCGGTCGAGGTCGAACCGGTAGACGGCCCGCGTGTCGTTCGGCAGCAGGTTCGAGGGGTCCTTGTCGCTGATCGCGGCCACGGGGGCCTTCTTGACCTCGCCGGGGTCCTTGTCCTTGGGCTTCGGCTCCGGGTCCTCCTTGTCGCCGCCGGTACCGCCGCCCTTGTTGGCGCTCGGGGGCGGGACGAAGGGCGGCCGGGTCGGCTTCTTGCTGTCGCCGCCGCCGCTCAGGACGGCGAACCCGACCGCGGCCAGCACCAGGACCGCCAGGACCCCGACGATCACCGCGAGCTTCTTTTTCTTCTTCTTGGCCGCGTCGGCCGGGGCCGCGGCCGCCTTCTTCTTCTTGTCGGCCTTCGCGTCCTTGTCGGCCTTCGCGTCCTTGCCGTCCTTCGCGTCCTTGGCCGCGCCGCCGGCGGGCTCCTCGGCCTTGAACCGGTACTTGCACTTCGGGCACTCGACCTTGGTGCCGATGGCCTTCTCGGGGACCGCGACCTGGTTCTCGCAGCTCGGGCACGGAACCTTGATGCTGGCCATGAAGCCTCCGGTGAGCGGCGACGCGGGAACGATGATCGCAGTGACGGCGCACCGCCCCGGTCCCGGCCGGGCGGCTACGCGGTTCATCTTAGCGGGCCGCAATCGAGCGGTGCAAAGGGAATTGAAGGAACGGCCGGGCCGGCCCCGGCCGGGTCACTCCGCGGCGGCGCGGGCCGCCTCGCGCGCGGCGATCTCGTCGGCGAACAGCCCCCGCACGGTCTTCTTCGCCTTCCAGTCCACGAACCACGGGAAGAACCGGTTCACCAGCACCAGCAGCTTCCCCTGGAGCGTGAGCGTCACGTCCACGGTGCCCCTCTCCAGCGCCCGCAGCGTCGCGGCCGCCACCTGCTCGCTCGTCATCCCGCGGAGGTGGTCGAGCTGCAGCTTCGCCTTCTGCTCGAGCATGTTCTGCGAGAAGTTCGTCTGCGTCAGGCCGGGGCTGACGACGAGCACGTCGATCCCGTCCTTCGCGAGTTCGGCCCGGATCGCCTCGCTGAACCCGGCCACGGCAAACTTGCTCGACGAGTACAGCGACCGGGCCGGCAGCGCCCGCTTGCCGACCACCGAGGAGATGTTCACGATGGCCGGCGTGGTACCCTGCTTCAGCAGCGGCAGGAACACGCGGGTCGTCTCGGTCAGGCCGAAGAAGTTCGTCTCGAAGATCTGGCGGAGCACCCCGGGGTCGGAGTCCATGAAGTGCCCGGTGGCCCCGATCCCGGCGTTGTTGACGAGCACGTCGAGCCCGCCGAAGTGCCGGGTGGCCGCGTCGACCATCGCCTGCCGGCCCTCGGGGCTGGTGACGTCGGCCACGACCGTTTCGATCGTGCCGCCGGCCCCCCGCACCTCGGTCGCGAGGTAGCCCAGGAGTTCCGCCGACCGCGCCGCGGCGAGCACCTTCGCCCCCCGCTTCGCCGCCTCGGCGACGAGGGCGCGGCCGATCCCCTGCGACGCCCCGGTGACGAGCACCCGCAACCCGGCCAGTTTCCGCCGCGCCATGACCCGCCCCCCAGAGGAGAAGACCAGAGGACAGAACCCCGGAGGGCAAACGCGGCGGGACCGGAGTCGCCGTGTTGGCCCTCCCGGTCTCTGCCCTTCCGAGGTTCCGTCCCCTGGTCTCATTGTGTTTTACCAACCCGGTGGCCGGACCGCGACGGGGTGTGGTACGATGCGGCCCCGTTCTCCCGGGGGACTGCGATGCCTGTAACGATTTTCGCGAACGCGACGCTCGTGCTCCCGGACCGGCTCGTGCCCGGCGCGTACCTCGAAGCGTACCACGGGCGGATCACCTACGCCGGGCACCAGCAGCCGCGGCACGCGCCGGGCGGCGTCGTCGACCTCCGGGGCGCGTACCTGTGCCCGGGGTTCGTCGACCTGCACGTCCACGGCGGCGACGGGGCCGACTTCATGGACGGCACGGTTGAGGCGTTCCGCACCGTGTGCCGGTGCCACGCCCGCCACGGCACCACGAGCCTGACCCCGACCAGCACCGTCGCAAGCACGGAGCAGTACCTCCGGTTCCTGGAGCTGTGCGGGGAGCTCCGCGGCGACGTGCCGGGCGGGGCGCGGATCGTCGGCTCGCACTTCTACGGCCCGTACTTCGCGCGGCCGGCCCGCGGGTGCCACCCGGACCGGGACTTCCTCACGCCGGACCCGGAGAACGCCGAGCAATTCACCAAACTCGCCGCGACGATGCCGCTCGTTATCACCGTCGCCCCGGAACTGGAGAACGCCGAGTGGCTGGTGCGGACGTACTCGGCCCGCGGGGTGCGGTTCAACGCCGGGCACAGCTTCGCGACGTTCCCGCAGGTCGAAGCGGCCGTGCGGGCCGGGGTGCGGCACGTCGATCACCTCTTTTGTGCGATGTCCGACCGCGCGAGGCTCCGGCCGGCGCAGGCGTACCCGATGCGGGCCGGGCTCATGGAGGCGACGCTCTACTTCGACGAACTCACCACCGAGGTGATCGCCGACGGCCGGCACCTGAGCCCCGAGTTGCTGCGGCTCGCGTACAAGGTGAAGGGACCGGACCGGCTCGCGCTGGTGACCGACGCGATGCGGGCCGTGGACCTGCCCGACGGCGAGTACTGGTTCGGTGCGGAGGGGACCGGCGAGCGGGTCCGCAAGCTCGACGGCGTCGGGGTGACCGTCGAGGGAACCGCGCTGGCGTCGGGCGTAACGGGGATGGACCACGCGGTCCGCACGATGCACCGCACCGCCGGCGTGCCGCTCCCGGAGGCGGTGCGGATGGCGAGCCTGACCCCGGCCCGCATCATCGGGCTCGACGGCGAACTCGGCAGCCTGGAGGTCGGGAAGCGCGCCGACCTCGTGGTGCTGGACGCCGAGTTGAAGGTGCAGCGGGTGTACGTCGGCGGCAAGCAGGTGGTGTAGCGGTCCGATTGACGGGTGTGTCGGGTCCGAGCCCGAGCGCCGAGCGAGGGTTCACGCTTACCCCCGCTCGGCGCCCGGGCTCGGACCCGACATGCGCTACTGCCACCGCACCGTTAACTTCCCGTCTTCCTTCGCGCGGCGCTCCATGCGCCTCAGACAGAAGCGGGCGGCGCACAGGAACACGGCCGCCAGGCCCGCCAGGATCGCCACCTCGGTCCCGACGTCGAACATCCCCGGCCGCCGGAACAGGATCTGCCGCATCGCGTCCATGCCGGCGGTCAGCGGGATCACGCTGGCCACGACCGCGAGCCCCTTCGGGAAGATCGACACCGGAAAGTTGGTCCCGCTGAGCAGGTACACGGGCTCTTGCAACAGGTTGACGACGTGCCACGCCTCGCGGCCCCACAGCAGGAAGATCGAGGCGAACATCATCCCCAGGCCGTACAGCGCCGCCAGGGTCAGCACGAACACGCCGACGAACGCGGGCCAGCTCGTCGGGTTCAGCGGCACGTCGAACACGAGCACGCCCGTGGTGGTGATGGCCGAGGCCCGGACGAACGTCGTCAGCATCCCGCCGAGGGCCATGCCGGTGAGCACGCCCATCATCGGGGCCGGCGACATCACGTAGAGTTCGAGGTTCCCCGAGTCCCGCTCCCAGTACAGTTGCGCCCCCATGCCCCAGAGGACGTTCATCCAGAACGTCGTCATGGCCGCCCCGAGGATGACGAACCCGGTGTACTCCGGGGGCGCGTTCATCGCCCGGTAGGCGTAGGCGAACGCGGCGACGGACAGCACCGGCAGCAGCGTCTCCTGGAGCATCCACGACCGGCTGCGGAACAGCCACGCGACGCGGGGGTAGGTGCGGGCCACCGCGGCGTCGACGAACAGGCGGAGCGGGGACGGCATCGGGTTCCTTCGGCCGCGGGCGGCGAAAATTCTCGGCCCCGGGTCCCGGGTGCCTGACTCGACAGGAGTTTCGAGGTTAAAGCTTCTGGTGGGCGGAACGACCGGGCGGCGCCGCCCCCGCAAACTTGAAACGCTCAACTCGAAACTCGGAACTACTGTATCGTATAGTCCGGTGCGGACCGGACCCAACCCCAGGCGCGCCCGCGGAGCCCGCGTGACGAACCCCGACCCGATGATCGCCCTCCGCGGGCTCCGCGTCCTGTACGGCGCGTTCGCCGCCGTGGACGGCCTGGACCTCGACATCCGCCGCGGCGAACTGTTCGGCCTGCTCGGCCCGAACGGGGCCGGGAAGTCCACCACCATCCGCGTGCTGATCGGCCAGCGCGCCCCGTCGGCCGGGGTGGTCACCGTCGGCGGGTTCGACGTGGCCCGCGACTGGGCCAAGGTGAAGCCGCTGTTCGGGTACGTCCCGGACCGCGAGAACCACTTCGAGGAGTTCACCGGCCGGCGGAACCTGGAGTTCTTCGCCCGGCTCTACAACGTCCCCCGCGACCGGTACCTCACCGTCCTCAAGATGGTCGAACTCGACGAGGCCGCGAACCTCCCCGTCCGCGGGTACTCGCTCGGGATGCGGAAGAAGCTGCTCCTGGCCCGGGCCCTGCTCCACGAGCCGCAGGTGATGTACCTCGACGAGCCGACCGCGAACCTCGACGTCCACTCGGCCGAGGTCGTCCACCGCATCCTCCGCGACCGCGTCAAGCACGGCGCGACCGTGGTGCTGACGACGCACAACATGGAGGAGGTCGAGCAGATCTGCGACCGCGTCGGGATCGTGTGCCGCGGGAAGCTGGTGGCGCTCGACTCGCCGCTCGCCCTCAAGCAGGCGCACACCGAGCGCAAGGTGGACGTGACCCGCAAGGACGGCGAGCGCGTCGTGTACGACCTGGACAGCGAGACCGGCCTGAAGGGGCTCTCGGAGCTGGTGGCGACCGGGCAGGTCGCCACGATGCGGACCCGCGAGTTCGACTTCCACGCGACGTTTCTGAAGCTCACGGGGCTGGCGTTCGATTGACGGGGGGCGGCGCTACCCGTTGCCCGCGGTCGCGCGGTAGTACCCCTTGACCTCGGTGCCGTCGGTCCGGGTGTACCCGCCGACCCACACCCGCTCGCGGGTCCCCGGGGCCGGGCGCTTGCCGGCGTCGCCCCCGGAGTACTTGTTCGACCGGGGCCGCGACTGGCCCGGG
Source organism: Gemmata sp. (assembly GCF_051859125.1). Classification (NCBI taxonomy): domain Bacteria; kingdom Pseudomonadati; phylum Planctomycetota; class Planctomycetia; order Gemmatales; family Gemmataceae; genus Gemmata; species Gemmata sp. The sequence continues at coordinate 16,435 of NZ_JBHYGG010000007.1, read as the reverse complement.
ACCGACACGCTGGCCCGTTCGAGTTTCCAGGACCGCTTGCTGTTGGCTGGCATGATGGCGTCTCCGTGAAGTTGTGCGCCCCCACCGGGTGTGCCCGCAACTTGTGTGCCCGACCGCACCCCCTGCCCCGCCGGACTTATGCACGCTCACATCATCCGCGCGCTGCTCGCCAAGGAGTGGCAGCGCCACGTCGCGAACCGCGGCGGCATCGCACTGGGCGTGCTCCTCGTCGCCGCCGCGGTGCTGCTGTCCGTCTCGACGCCCCGCGGGGCGGCCAAGGGCGGCGGCGGGGGCGCGGCCGGGCTCGTCGGCGGCGTGAACCACTGCATCGTCAACTACGACACGCACACGGTCTTCGTCACGCACCTGATGGAGAACGTCCCGCCCGAGTTGAAGCAGCAGGTCCACTTCCAGCCGCTCTCGCGGGCGCCGACCGTGAACGGCGTCATCGTCTACCCGGTCGGGACCGGCGGGCTCCAGGTCCGCGAACTGCGGGACGGGGTCTCGCCCAACTACACCGTTCACGTCGCCATCTGGCACCCGGAAGGGAACCCGACTGCACTGGCCCCCTACGAGGCGTGGTTGTGGAAGGAGTTCCGGCGGTGGAACGTGCGCCGGGCGCAACTGCGGGGGGTCCCGGTGCCGCCGGAGCCGGCGTTCGACGCCGAGAACCAGTGGCTCCTGACCGAGGCGCACCACCGGTTCCAAGACCAGGTGGCCGAGGCCGCCGCGACCAACTCGGCGAGCGGGGTGTTCGAGGCGACCGCGGCCGCGGCCGGCGCGCCCGTCGCCGCCGCGACCACGGGCGTGAGGCTCGCGGTGCCCGCCCTGGAAGTGAAGCGCGAGGGGCTGGGCGGCGAGGTGCTCACCTTTCACGCGGCGATCGTCACCGGCCTCGTCGTGTTCGCGCTGTACTTCACCTGCGTGTACCTGCTGCCGACGCTGAACTGCGAGGAGCGGGAGCGGGGGGTGCTGCTCGCTCAGGCGCTGTCGCCCGCGTCGCCGCTCGAAATCGTTGCGGCGAAGGCGCTGTTCTACCCGACCGCGGGAATCGGGCTCGCCGCGACCATCGCCGCGATCTACCAGCCGGCGATCCTGGCGCAGCCGTTCTTCTGGCTGTCGCTCGTCTCGGTGGCGGCCGGGTTCCTGGGCATCGGCATGACGATTTCCACGCTGGCCCGCACCCAGCGCGCCGCGTTCCTCGGCGGCATGTGCTACCTGATGGCCGTCTCGATGCTGCTGACGATCTGCTCGCTCAACAACGTCCCGATCCTGCCCTACTTCACGGTGGAGTACTTCGGCCCACGCATCCTCCACGCCGCGATCACCTCGGCGGTCAACAGCACGGAACTCACCAAGACGAACTGGTGGAACCTCCTGGGCGCGGCGGTCCTGGGCGCCGGGTGGCTCACGGTCGCCGTCCGCCTGTTCCGGCGGCGGGGGTGGCAATGAGTTCGAGCGCGGAGTGCGGAACGCGGAGTGCGGAATCAAGGCAGTCGCAGACGGAGGTTTGAGGGTGCCCCGCCTGTTCAGCTCTGCCGTGTTGATTCCGCGTTCCGCACTCCGCACTCCGCACTCAACTGGTCCGGTCGTAGCGGCAACCCATCCACCTCAATCGCTTCAGATTACGCAATTTGACTTTGACGGTATTTCCTACCCAACCTACCATCGCTGGAGTCGCCCGCTGCTGGCGTCAGTTCCGCACCACGGAGGTTCCCCGCACCATGTACAGCGTCGTTCTTCTCGCAGCCATGAGCCCCGGCTTCCACCCGCACGGGGTGGTGCCGGCCGGTCCCGCGGTCGTCGGGTGCTACGGGTCCGCCTGCTCCGGGTGGTCGTGCATGGGGAGCTGTTCGGGGTGGTCCGCGGGCTGCTCGGGCTGCTACGGGTCGTGCTACGGCGGGCAGCGCCACTGCTTCTTCGGCGGCGGCGGGCTGTTCGGCCACCGCCACTCCTGCACCGGCTGCGGCGGGTGCTCCGGGTACGCGTACTCGTGTTCCGGGTGGTCGTGCCTCGGCTCCTGCACCGGCTACTCCTGCGGCGGGTGCTCCGGTGCGACGTGGGGCGGCGCGTACTACGCCCCGATGTACACCCCCGGCGCGGTCTACGGGAACGTGACCAACCCGAACCCGCAACCCGCGGACCCGACGCCGATCCCGGCCCCGGTCGAGAAGAAGGACACCAAGGACGGCAAGACCGGCGCGAACATCAAGTTCCAGCTCCCGGCCGACGCCAAGCTGTACGTGGACGGCCGGCTCACCACGCTGGTCGGCACCGAGCGGTCGTTCGTGACGCCGCCGCTGGCCGCCGGGAAGTTCTTCTACGACGTGAAGGCCGAGCTGGCGGTCGGCGGCGAGGTCGTCGTCGAGCAGAAGCGGCTGATCGTCGAGGCCGGGTCGAGCCTGGTCGAGTCGTTCCCGAAGCTGTTCGCGGCCGCCGGGGGCAAGGCCGACGCGGTCGCCGGGAAGTAAGGTGACACGGTCCGCCGCGAGCCCACCCGTCAAAACGGGTGGGCTCGTTGCACGTCCGGGCCGGTGGCCCCCGGTCCGGCCCGGCGTATAAAGGACACCCGCGACCGAGTCCCGCCACCCGCTCAGGAGACGAGCCGTGTCCGCAGACCGCTACCTGTTCACCAGTGAATCCGTGTCGATGGGCCACCCGGACAAGGTGGCCGACCAGGTCTCCGACGCGGTCCTCGACTTCTGCCTCGCGGCCGACCCGATGAGCCGGGTCGCCTGCGAGACGCTGGTCACGACCGACCTGGCCGTCGTCGCCGGCGAGATCACCACCAAGGCCGCCCTCACCCGGCAGGCCGTGGACAAGCTGGTCCGCGACGTGATCCGCGAGATCGGGTACACCGCCAAGGACCGCGAGGAGGCCGAGGAGATCGGGTTCACCGCCGACGCCTGCCAGGTCGACTGCCGCGTCCACGCGCAGAGCCCGCACATCAGCCAGGGCGTGGACACCGGCGGGGCCGGCGACCAGGGGATGATGTTCGGGTTCGCCTGCACCGAGACCGAGTCCCTGATGCCGCTGCCGATCCACCTGTCGCACCGGCTCGTCGAGCACCACGCCGACCTGCGGAAGTCCGGCAAGCTCGGGTGGCTCCGGCCCGACGCCAAGAGCCAGGTCACGGTCGAGTACAACGCCGACGGCACCCCGCACCGCATCCACACCGTCGTCCTCAGCACCCAGCACACCCGCGAGGTGATGAGCACCGGCGCCAAGGGCGACTACTTCACCGACGACGCCCGCCAGGCGATCATCGACCAGCTCGTCCTCCCCGTGCTGAAGCGGGAGCGCGAGGACCTGATCCGCGGCAAGCTGGTGATGATCCGGCCGGGCGACGCGGCCCCGAAGCTCGGCGAGAACGACGTCGCGTGCCACATCAACCCGACCGGGTGCTTCCTCACCGGCGGGCCGCACGGCGACTGCGGGCTCACCGGCCGCAAGATCATCGTGGACACCTACGGCGGCCGCGGCCGGCACGGGGGCGGGGCGTTCAGCGGCAAGGACCCGACCAAGGTGGACCGCAGCGCCGCCTACGTGTGCCGGTACATCGCCAAGAACATCGTCGCCGCCGGGCTGGCCCGCGAGTGCGAGGTGCAACTGAGCTACGCCATCGGCTACCCGGACCCGCTGAACGTGTGGGTGAACACCAACGGCACCGCGAAGGTGCCCGAGGCGAAGCTGGTCTCGCTGATCCGCGAGCACTTCAAGCTGACCCCGAAGGGGATCATCGAGTCGCTGAACCTGCGCCGGCCGGTGTACCGCGAGACCGCCCGCCACGGCCACTTCGGCCGCAAGGGCGACGGGTTCACCTGGGAGGTGACCGACAAGGCCGACGCGCTCAAGAAGGCCGCCGGGGTGTGATCCAGTGGGGGCACTGGCGAACCCTGAGCGCCAGCGAGGGGGTGCGCCTTACCCCCTCGCTGGCGCTCAGGGTTCGCCCCCAACCGCAGGCGCACCCCGACCGCTCACTCCCGTTGACACGTCCGACCGTCGTGACTATGTGCCCGCCCGGGGGAACGGTAACGGTTCGGAACGGGGGTGAGCCATGCGCTGGCACTGTGTGGCCGCGTGCGTCGCGGCCGTCGGTCTTCTGTCGGGGTGTGCGGGGCCGCGGGTGGTGCGGTCGGACCAGACCGGGGGCGTCGTCGCGATCCCGGCGAACTCGAACTCGTGGCCGGGGTACTACCGGACCAAGGCCGAGGAGCTGATCCGGCAGCGGTGCCCGAACGGGTACGAGATCGTCTCCGAGCAGGAGGTCGTGACCGGCCAGACGGCGCACACGAACGTCCAGACCGACACCCAGGAGGCCCCGGCCCTCGTGTTCGGCGGCAAGGACTCCTCGGAGAAGACGGACAAGAAGGGCGGCAAGTCGAAGGAATCGACGTTCGCCGGGCTCGCGGTGCCGGTGGGCGAGACGCGGCAGACGACCAACCAGACCACGACGTACCACGACATCACCGAGTACCGGATCGAGTACCGCGCGAAGTGACGGGGTTCCTCTTTGGTGGGGCAGGCATTCTTGTCCGCCGCGTGAGGCGGTTGGAGGCAGACAAGAATGTCTGCCCCACCAAACCAACCCGGCGCGAGCCAACCGCGGAATACGTATCGGTGTGCCGCATCGCTCCTCGATTCGCGCGCCGGGGCCGAACTCCGGCCCGCCCCCGCGTGTCCTCGTCACGCCCCGTTCCGTGAGGGCGTGACGACCCGAGCGCCGCGATGAACTTCCGCATCCCCGTCTACGTGTACCAGCACCCGCAGGGGTACGCGGCGCGGCCGCTGTTCGCCGCCGGCCCCGAGGAGCGGGACACCAACCTCAACCGGCTCCTCACCAAGCTCACCCGCAGGCTCGTCACCACCATTGAGCAGGCCGCCCGCAAGGACCGGCACGAACCGGTGGCCGAGTGGGCGTTCTCCCCCCGCGTCACCACCCACCGCGTCGCGCTCGACGTCGAGCTGCGCCGCCGCGTCGCCCGGGTGAAGTACCTGCTGGTCGCGTTCGACCACATGGGCCGGCGGCTCGCGTTCGCGCCCTCGCTGCCCGACCTGTGGTTCGAGGTCACCCGCGGGGAGCCGCTCGAGGCGCGCGCCGCGGCGGTGTTCACCGAGCACTGGCGAACGGTCGAGCGCGAGGCCGACGACGAGGAGGAGGTGCGGCCCGAGGCGACGAACCTCGCCGGCAAGGCGTGGGTGCAGGTGCTGGACCTCTCGGCCGGGGTGCCGGCCGTGGCCCCGAAGCCGCCGGCCGCGAAGTTCCTGTTCCTCGGCGGCGGCGACACCGGCGACGGCGCGGCCGAACTCCGCCGCGTCGGCCGGTGCCTCGACTGGCTGTACCCGGACGAACTCGAACGCGCCGTGCTCCGCGACCGCGAGGTCGCCGAACTGTCGCGGCTCCTGGAACTCGGCGACCGCCGGCCCGTACTGCTGTGCGGCCCGCGGATGGCCGGCAAGACCGCCCTGGTCCACGAGGCGGTGTTCCACCGGGTCGCGCACCGCAAGCGGGTCCACGTTCAGCAGGGGAACGTGTGGCTCGTGTCGCCGCAGCGGCTCGTCTCGGGCATGTCCTACGTCGGCCAGTGGGAGGGGCGGCTGCTCGCGATCCTCAAGCACGCGAAGAAGCGCGACCACGTCCTCTACTTCGACGACCTGGTCGGTCTGTTCCTCGCCGGCGTCTCGGCCAACTCGACGCTCAACGCCGCGACCGTGCTGAAGCCGTACCTGGAGCGCCGCGACGTGCGGGTGCTGGGCGAGGTCTCGACCGACGGTCTGCGGGTGCTCCAGGAGCGCGACCGCGGGTTCGCCGACCTGTTCCACCTGATCCCCGTCCGCGAGCCGGGCGACGCCGACACCCTGCGCATCCTGGTCGATCAACAGCGCCGCCTCGAAGGGAAGCACGGGTGCGACTTCGGGCTCGACGTGCTGCCCACGGTGATCGACGTGCAGCGCCGCTACGACCGCACGGCCGCGTTCCCCGGCAAGGCCGCCGCGATCCTCACGCGCCTCGCGATCCGGGCGACTGCCGACCCAAGCCCCCACGTCCCGGCGGGGGGGCGTGCGTCCGACCTCAACCCCCTCGCGGGCCGCCCGCAAATCGCACGCGACGACGTCCTCGCCGACTTCGCCGCGCGTAGCGGGCTGTCGCTGGCGTTCCTCGACCCGAAGCAGCGGCTCGACCGCGACGACGTGCGCGACACGGTCCGCGAGCAGGTGGTCGGCCAGTCGGAAGCGGTCGAGGCGCTCGCCGACGTGGTGAGCGTTGCCAAAGCCCGGCTGAACGACCCCGACCGGCCGCTCGCGGCGTTCCTGTTCCTCGGGCCGACGGGCGTGGGCAAGACCGAGTGCGCAAAGGCCATCGCCCGCACCCTGTTCGGCGAGGCCGACAGGCTCTTGCGGTTCGACCTGAACGAGTTCAACCAGTACGGTGCGGCGGCGCGGCTCGTCGGCACGTTCCAGCAACCGGAGGGGCTGCTCACGAGCGCGATCCGCCGGCAGCCGTTCGCCGTGGTACTGCTCGACGAGATCGAGAAGGCGCACCCGGAGGTGTTCGACCTGCTCCTCTCCGTGCTGGGCGAGGGCCGGCTCACGGACGCGCTCGGCCGCACGGCCGACTTCTCGAACGCGATCATCGTCATGACTTCGAACCTCGGCGTCCGCGAGGCCGAGGGCGGGCTCGGGTTTAACCCCGAGGCCGACCGCTCGTTCGCGTACACCGGGGCCGCGGAGAAGTTCTTCCGCCCCGAGTTCTTCAACCGCCTCGACCGCGTCATCCCATTTAAAAAGCTCACCCGCGTCGAACTCGCCGCGATCGCCCGCAAGCTGGTCAACGACGTGCTGGCCCGCGAGGGGTTCGGGCAGCGGAAGTGCGTGCTGAACGTGTCGGCCGACGCGCTGGAGCGGGTCATCGACGCGGGGTACGACCCGGCGCTCGGGGCGCGCGCCATGAAGCGCGCCGTCGAGCGCGAGCTGGCCCAGCCCGCGGCCGGCCGGCTCGCGGAGCTGCCGCCGGGCGAGTTCACCATCGTCACCGTTCAGGCCAGTGACAACGCGCTATCAGTGAGCGTGCAGGCGCCGGGTTGGGCCGAGAAGGTGCCGCTCGAAGACCGCGCCGCGCTGCCGGCCGCGGACCGCCTCGCCGCCGCGTGGGCCGCGCTGGAGCAGATCGACGGCGTCCTCGCTACGCTGCGGCCGGCGGGGGCGGTAGTCGCCGGGAAGGTGTCGCCCGAGCACGAGCGGTACTTCGCGCTGAAGGAGGGGGCCGACGCCATCGGCGAGACGCTCAACGCCTACGAGGACCGCCTCGCCGACGCGAAGCTCGCCCGCCTCGAAGCTCGCCAGCCGGAGGGGGTGGGCCGGAAGGGCCGCTACCGCTCGATGAAGATTAAGGAGGCGACCTCGGCTCGATGGGGCGAAACAGGAGAACAACCTCTCCGATCACTACTTTCGGCAACGAGTATGGAGGAAGCACTACGGGAGCTGTTCGACGCGGCCGAACCTCTGCCCGACGACGCCGATCTGTTCGAGGTGGAGAACCGGCTCGCGCTGCTGCGGCTGATGGCGACCGCACCCGCGGACGACCGCCCCGTGTACCTGTGGGTCCGCGGCTTCCCGGAAGGGCAACGCTCGCGCGTGGTGCAACACCTCGCCGGGTACTACGCCAACTCCTGGGACGCGGAACTGGGTGTCGAGTTGACAGCAATCTCGAATCCGATGCCGGACCCACCGCAGTGGATCATTCAGGTCAGGGGCGTTCACGCCCGCTCGCTGGCGCTCACCGAGGCCGGCACGCACCTGTTCCTGCCGAAGCACGGCGGGCCGGTGCCGGTGCGGGTGGACGTGGTCGATTCGCTGCCGCCGCGGGTCGCGGACCCGTTCGCGTTCGGGCCGATCCTCCGCGTGTACCCCGAGGGGCAGCCGGTCGCCGACGTGCGGACCGGGCTCGTGTCGCCGCTGCCGGGCCGGCCGGACTTCGCCGAGACGTTCCGCACGTTCACGCTCGCCGCCCTGCCGCGGGCGACGTGACCGCCTTTCATTCCGAATTCCGAACTCCGCACTCCGCGTTTCAAACATGCCGACCGCCCGCTACCCCGTGCTGATCTGCCGCGACCTCGCCGGGGGCCACTCGGCCGTGGCCGTCGACGACGGGACGGTCGGGTTCGGCCCGTCGGCGCGCGACGCGACCGCCGACCTCCGCGACTACCTCCGCTGGCTCCACCGCAAGCTCGGCACCACGAAGGGGCCGGACTTCCTCGACCCCGAGTTGCGGTGGTTCGCGGTGAGCGTGCGCCCCGAGTACAAGGGTACGGACCGCGTGTTCCCGGCCGAGTCCGCGGTCGAGGTGCGCGTTCCCGTGGTCGTCGGCACCCGCGGGAGCGGCCAGCCGACCGCCGACCTGCCGCTGCTCGGCATCCGGTTCGACTACCCCAACCGCACGCACCTGCCGATGCTGGTCGAGCGGTACGTGTTGCAGAAGCTCGAAGGGCTCACCCCGCAGGAACTCGGCGCGTACCTCCCGCCGGCCGGGGTCGAACTCGCGGACGTGGTCGTGTCGATCCCGCGGGAGTTTTCCGTTCCCGAGGTCCACGCGAAGCCGCCGCGGGCGCTCGCGCAGGTGGCCGAGGCCGTGGGCGACCGGGCCGTGCGGAAGGGGTACGCCCGTGCGTGGGGCCGCGAACTCGAAGTCGCGGCACTCGTGCAGAAGCTGCACCGCGAGCAGGCGAACGTGTTGCTCGTCGGCGAGCCCGGTGTCGGCAAGACGACGCTCATGGTCGACGCGGTGAAGGAGGCCGAGAAGCTGATCGACGAGGAGGTCGGCCGGGCGGTGCCGGGGCCGAAGCAACGGCGGTTCTGGCTCACGTCGGCCGGGCGGCTCGTCGCCGGGATGAAGTACCTCGGGCAGTGGGAGGAGCGCGTCGAGGGGGTCATCGCGGCGCTGGGCGAACTCAAGGGCGTGCTGTGCGCCGAGCGGCTACTGGGCCTGGTGCAGCGCGGCGGCACCGGCCCGGCCGATAGCATCGCGATGTTCCTGGTGCCGTACCTCGCTCGCGGCGAACTCCGCATGATCGCCGAGGCGACAGCGGCCGAACTGGACGCGTGCCGCCGGCTCATGCCGGGCCTGCCGGACCTGTTCCAGATCGTGCCGGTGCGGCCGTTCGACCGCGGCACCGCGCTCGCGGTCATCGACAAGCAGCTCGAAACGTCGGCCGCGGGGCCGGGGGTCGAGGTCGAGCGCGGCACCGGCGAGCGGATCGTGCGACTGTTCCGGCGGTTCATGCCGTACGCGCCGTTCCCCGGGCCCGCGTCGGCGTTCGCCCGCGAGATCGTGGACCTGCACGCCCGCGACGGCAAGAAGCCGGTGACCCCCGACGCCGTCGTGGACCGGTTCCGCCGCCGCACCGGGCTCCCCGAACTGTTCCTCCGCGACGAGATCACGCTGAAGCGGGCCGAGGTGCTCGCGTGGTTCACGGAACGGGTGATCGACCAGCCCGAGGCGTGCGAGGCGGCGACCGACGTGGTGATGACCGTGAAGGCCGGCCTCAACGACCCGAACCGCCCGCCGGCCGTGCTGCTGTTCTGCGGCCCCACGGGCGTCGGCAAGACGCACATGGCCCAGGCGCTGGCGCAGTTCTTCTTCGGGCACTCGGAGTCGAACGCGGAGTGCGGAACGCGGAGTGCGGAATTGAAGCAAGACGCGAAGACCGGGTCTTCGGGTTCTCACTCCGCACTCCGCACTCCGCACTCCGCAATTGCCGCGGAGCGTTTGGTGCGGCTCGACATGAGCGAGTACGGCGGGTTCGACGCGGTCCACCGGCTGCTCGGCCCGCCGCAGGGCGAGCCCGGGGAACTCGTGAAGCGGGTCCGCCGGCAGCCGTTCTGCGTGCTGCTGCTCGACGAGGTCGAGAAGGCCGCGGCCGACGTGTTCGACACGCTCATGGGGGTGTTCGACGAGGGCCGGCTCACCGACCAGTACGGGCGGGTGACGAACTTCCGCAGCACCGTCGTCGTGATGACGTCGAACCTCGGGGCCGGGCAGGCGCGTGCGGTCGGGTTCAACCCGCAGTCGGCGCCGCAGTACCGGGACGCGGCGCTGCGGTTCTTCCGCCCCGAGTTCTTCAACCGCATGGACCGCGTGGTGACGTTCCGACCGCTCCTTCCCGCTTCGGTGAAGGCGATCGCGCGGCGGGAACTGGACGCGATCGCGCGCCGCGACGGGCTGGTGCGGACCGGCGTGCGGGTGGAGTGGTCCGACGCGCTGGTGGACCGGCTCGCGGGGATCGGGTTCGACGCCCGGTACGGCGCGCGGCCGCTCCAGCGGGCCGTCGAGCGCGAGGTCGTCGCCCCGCTCGCCCGGTGGCTGCTGGAGTTCTTCGTGAGGGACGGCGGCACGATCCGCGCCGACTGGGCGGACGGGGCGTGCGTGTTCCGGGCGGTTTAGGAGTGGCCGCAACACACGGTGTGGGGCCGGCTGTGCCGGCCGAAACCGCAGCGATCCGCGCTGCTCCGGCCGGCACAGCCGGCCCTACACGAGCTTCATTTCGTTCGCTCTTGGTCGCGTCACGCGGCGCGCTTGTGTTGCCGCGCGAGGCCGAGCTTCGCGACCGCGTCGGCGAGGTCGGCGGCGACCAGTTCCAACGCGAGGGCGTCGCGGTCGAGGCCGGCGGTGTTCACCCGCGACCCGTACCCGGTCCGCACCAGCACGGTGCGGCACCCGGCCGCCGCGCCGGCTTCGAGGTCGGTGACGCGGTCGCCGATCATCCACGACGCGGCCAGGTCGATCCGCAACTCCGCGGCCGCCCGCACGAGCATCCCGGGGCTCGGCTTGCGGCACTCGCACGCGAGTCGGTACTCGGGCACCTCACCCTCGGGGTGGTGCGGGCAGAAGTGGAACGCGTCGACCCGCGCGCCGTACCCGTGCAGCAGGTCGGCGAGGTGCGCGTGGACCGAGTCCACGTCGCGCTCGGTGAACATGCCGCGGGCGACGCCGGACTGGTTCGAGACGATCACGACGCGCCACCCGGAGCGGTTGAGCGCCGCGACCGCCTCGGCCGCGCCGGGCACGAGCCGGACGCGGTCCGGGGAGCCGAGGTAGTGTCCGTCCTCGATTACGACGCCGTCGCGGTCGAGGAACACGGCGGGGGTGGTGTGGCTGTTCATGGCGCGAGATGATCGCACGCCGCGGCGCGCGAGACAAGGCGAACTGGCGCGGGCCGCGCCCGCCGCGGAAATCCTGCTGCCCGGCCCGCCGCCGGATGATAAGATCGCTCCACTTCTCCGGGCACTCTCCGACTCACCGACCGAATACGCGAAAGGGTCCACGACGTGTCAACTGCTGCCACGACCGCACCGCCGGTGCCGACGGGCCACCCGACGGGCTTCTGGTTCTTCTTCTGGGGCGAGTTCGCCGAGCGGTGCTCGTACTACGGGATGCGGGCCATCCTCGCGCTGTACATGACCGAGCGGCTCGGGGTGGACAAGGCCGACGCCGGCACGTTCATGTCGTTGTTCATCGCCGCGTGCTACTTCTTCCCGCTCATCGGCGGGTACATCGCCGACAACTTCCTCGGGAAGTACTGGACCATCGTGGGGTTCTCGATCCCCTACGTGATCGCTCAGTTCCTCGTCGGCATCGAGGACAAGTACGTCGTGTTCCTCAGCCTGGTCCTGCTCGCGATGGGGTCCGGCGTCATCAAGCCGAACATCTCGACGCTCATGGGCCTGACCTACGACCAGCAGCGGCCGGGGCAGGACCAGCTCCGCACGAGCGCGTTCTCGTGGTTCTACATGTCGATCAACTTCGGGGCCGCGCTGTCGCAGTTCGGGATGCCGTACCTCCGGACCGAGTACGGGTACAAGGCCGCGTTCCTGTTCCCGGCGGTCCTCATGGCGCTGGCGCTCGTCATCTTCGCGCTCGGCAAGCGGTTCTACGCCCGCGAGTCGATCGAGCGGAAGGTCGTCGGCACCCCCGGCGACACGATCCCCGACGGGGCGACGCTGACCGGCATCCCGGTGAAGTACACGGTCGTGACCGCCGAGGAGAAGGCCGCGGACCGCGCCCTCAAGTTGCGGGTGCTGGGCCGGATCGGGTCCGTGTTCCTCATGGTGATGGCGTTCTGGGCCATCTTCGACCAGTCGGCCAGCACCTGGATCTTCTTCGCCGACACGTACATGGACACCACGATCTTCGGCGTCCCCACGTCGGCCGACGCGATCCAGGCGTTCAACCCCGTGTTCATCGTCCTCCTCGTGCCGGTCAGCGTGTGGCTGTTCAAGACGCTCGATCAGAATGGGTACAAGGTCAAGGCGACGCACAAGATGGCGCTCGGGTTCGCCCTCACCGGGGTGAGCATGGTCATCATGAGCGTGGCCGGGTTCCTCGCCGGTCAGAAGCAGGACGCGGTCAAGCTCACGACGCCCGAGGGATCGGTGATTCTCGCCAAGCCGAGCGTCGAACTCGACAAGGTTCAGAAGCCCGCGTCGGGCACCTCGGTCGTGGCGTTCGACGGCGTTCAGATCGCGGCGTCGGACTGGGAGTACGACAAGGAGAAGAAGAAGCTGTCGTTCGCGGCGGGGACGGTCAGTCTGAAGGGCGGGTCGGAGCTGCCCGTGGCTAAGGGGCACCTGCCGGCGACCAGTCTCCCGGCCCAGCCGGCCCTCGCGAGCGGCGGCGTGCTGGAGTCGTTCCTGAAGTCGGGCGACGACCTCGCCAAGGTGAAGCCCGAGGAGACGAAGGCGACGCTGGAGATGGTCGAGTGGGTGAAGCCGGCCGAGCGGGTCACCGTGTGGTGGCAGGTGCTCGCGTTCCTCATCATCACGGTCGCCGAGATCCTCATCTCGGTAACGGGGCTCGAACTCGCGTTCGTGGCCGCGCCGCAGAGCATGAAGAGCTTCGTGACCGCGTGCTGGCTGGCGGTCGTGTTCCTCGCCAACCTGCTGATCAACGCGCCGATTACGCGGCTGTACCCGCACATGGCCCCGGGGGTCTACTTCGCGGGGCTGGCCGGCGCGATGGCGGTCGTGACGCTGGTGTTCATCCCGGTCGGCATCCGGTTCAACCGGGGCATGGCCCAGGCCGCCGCGGAGGAGAAGGAGAAGGCGGCCCGAGAGGCGAACACCGAAGCGGTGTGACCTCAGTACCGCGGCACGGCGGGGTCGACCGACAGCGACCAGAGGTCGATCCCGCCGGCCATCGAGGCCACGTTGTCCACGCCCGCCTGCTTCAGCAGGGCGGCACCGCTCATGCTCCGCACCCCGTGGTGGCAGTACACCACCACCAGGGCGTCGCCCGGCGGCTCGATCTCACCGGCCCGCGCCCGCAGCTCGCCGAGCGGGACCAGCAGGCTCCCCGGCAGGGCGCAGAAGGCGTGCTCCTCGGGCTGCCGCACGTCCACCAGGAGCACGGGCGAGCCCGCGTCGAGGAGGGCCTTCACGTCGGCCGGGTGGATTTGCTGGATCATACGAGCCTACTATCGGGGGGCGCTGGCGAAGACACTCTCACGATAGCAGGCGGCCGCCCGCCGAAAATGCCACCGCAATTTCATGCGACAAGAAAACCAGTATCGTGCTACAATCAGCTAGACCGTCGCGTGATTGAGTTCCGCCATCGTTCGCCCGCCGATGGCACGAGCCGGACTGCGGGGATACTCCGACCCACGCACTGCCATGCCCGTTCTCCCTGTGACCCACAACCAGTGGCAAGTCCTCCGCGCCGTCAAGCGGAGCCGCAAGCCCCCGAACGGCCGCGACCTGCGGCTGTCCCCGACCCGGGGCACCAAGGACGGCTCGTTCCTCACCGTCATGGTGCGGCTCGGCCTGCTGGTGCGCGCCACCGGCACCGAGAAGGACCCGTTCGAGGCGACCTACGCCCTCACCGAGGCCGGCAAGCACGCGGCCGAGTACGGCGAGTGCGAGTTCCCGTCGGGCATCCTCAACTCGCAGCAGGCCAACCCGAAGCCGCCAGCCAAGGGGTAGCGGCCACGGGGTAGGCCTCTTGGCGAGCGGGGGACGTAAGTCCCCCGGTAGAACCGCCAATCTACCGGGGGACTTACGTCCCCCGCTCGCCCAAATCCACAGGCACACCCCGCCATTTGCGAGTGGCGGGCGGTGCCGCTAGAATCGGCGGCCACCCTCCCCCGTCGCGTTACCGGAGCCGCACACGTGCCGACCACACCAACGCGCCGCCAGTGGCTCGCGGCGGCCGCCGCGTCGCCGCTCGCGCTTCAACTCCCCCCACCGGCAATCGCCCGTCAAGCGCCGCCGGCACCGGCCGCTCTCGCGCCGCTCAACCGCTTCCCGCGCGTGGTGCAGGAATCCTACGTCGAGCAGGTCCGGGCCGCCGAGAAGAAGGGGGCCGACCTCCGGGCCGCGCTCAAGACGAAGGCCGACGCCGAGGGGTACGTCCGCGGCGTCCGCGAGAAGATCGCGAAGTGCTTCGGCCCGTTCCCCGAGAAGACCCCGCTCAACGCACAAGTCACCGGCACGCTCGACCGCGACGCCTACACCGTCGAGAAGGTCGTCTTCGAGAGCCGGCCGCGGTTCTTCGTGACGGCGAACCTGTACCTGCCGAAGGGTGCGAAGGGGCCGCGGCCGGGCGTCATCGGCTCCTGCGGCCACTCCGACGACGGTAAGGCGGCCCCCGCGTACCAGTCGTTCGCCCAGGGGCTCGCGCGGCTGGGCTACGTGTGCCTCATCTTCGACCCCATCGGCCAGGGGGAGCGGTCGCAGTACCCGCACGTCGAGAAGCCGGACCGCCCGCGGCTCGGCGTCGGCGAGCACCTCCTCGCCGGGAACCAGCAGTTCCTCGTCGGCGAGTTCTTCGGGAGCTGGCGCGCGTGGGACGGCGTCCGCGCCCTCGACTACCTGCTCTCCCGCCCGGAGGTGGACCCGAAGCACGTCGGCGTCACCGGCAACTCCGGCGGCGGCACGATGACGACGTGGCTGTGCGGGCTCGACCAACGCTGGACGATGGCCGCGCCGAGTTGCTTCGTCACCACGTTCCGCCGCAACCTGGAGAACGAACTCCCGGCCGACACCGAGCAGTGCCCGCCGCACTGCCTCGCGCTCGGGCTCGACCACGCCGACTTCCTCGCGGCGATGGCCCCGAAGCCGGTCGCGATCCTCGCCCAGGAGCGGGACTTCTTCGACGTCCGCGGCGCAGAGGAAGCGTACCGTCGGCTCAAGCACCTGTACGAGTTGCTCGGCGCCGACGAGAACGTGAAGCTGCACATCGGCCCGCAGGGCCACGGCTACAGCGTCGAGAACCGCGAGGCGATGTACCAGTGGTTCAACAAGGCGACCGGTATCTCCGACGCGAACACCGAACCGAAGCTCACCATCGAGAAGGAAGCCGACCTGTGGGCCGCCCCGAAGGGCCAGGTGAGCGAGCTGAAGTCGCGCACGGTGTTCTCGTTCACGAAGGAGCGAGCCGAAACGCATGCGAAAGCGCACGCCGAGTTGCGCAAGAAGGCCGAACAGTTTCCAGTGAAAGATCTCAGAGCCGGACCGCGAGCACTCCTTCTGCATTACCTTGACCTTCCGGTAGCCCCCGGTGTCCCGGTTCCCCTTGGCATCCGCCAGATCGAGGGCGTTCCCGACTTCCGCATCCTCCGCAACGCCGGCAACCGCAAGTACCCGAAGCCGCACGCGACGAGTTACGCTGTCGAGACCGAGAAGGGCGTGTTCGCGGTCGTGTACCGGCTCGCGGACGAGGCGCACATCGCCCGCCCACCGAAGACCGACGCGCCGGCGATCCTGTACGTCTCGCACCACAGCGCCGACGCCGAACTGCGCGACGAGCCGCTCCTCGCGGATGTGATGAAGGCCGAGCCAAAGGCGACGTTCTACGCGATGGACGTGCGGGGCGTCGGCGAGTCGCGGCCGGACACCTGCGGGGGCACCAAAGAGTTCCTCACGCCCTACGGCAGCGACTACTTCTACGCGATCCACGGCATCATGCTCGACCGGCCGTACGTGGGGCAGAAGACGCTCGACGTGCTGCGCGTCCTGGCGTGGCTCGCCGACATCGGCCACAACGAGATCCACCTCGTCGCGAAGGGCTGGGGCGCGATCCCGGCGACGTTCGCCGCCGTCATCTCGGACGCGGTGAAGCGGGTGACGCTGAAGAACGCGCTGACGAGCTACCGCGACGTGGCGACGACCGAAACGTACAACTGGCCGCTGTCGGCGTTCGTTCCAGACGTGCTCAGCACGTTCGACCTGCCCGACTGCTACAAGGTGCTCGAAGCGAAGGGGCTGAAGCAGGTCGAACCCGTGGGCGCGAACGCGAGGATTTCTTGACTTTGGAGCCGCGAGGGCCGATCGGGGGTTGAGTGATACCGGCTCCGGTCGATCCGGAACCGTCGACGGCGGGCCGCGGTCTGGTCCGAGCCCGAGCGCCGAGCGAGGGTTCACGCTGACCCTCGCTCGGCGCTCG
>NZ_JBHYGG010000006.1:17522-27132 GCF_051859125.1 Gemmata sp. | reverse complement strand
CCTCGGCGAACCCGAACTCGGCCGCCGAGCGGTCCGGCGTCCCGATCTGCCAGAGGACCTCGCCCCCGCGGGGCCGGTCCCACGTCAGCCCGCCGAGGGCGGCCGTCCCCTCGGGCGCGACCGGTGCGGGGTCGAGCTGTTCCGCGGGAAAGTAGTTGAACGTCCGATCGCGGTTCAGCGACTGCACGGCCCGCGGCGCGAGCGACTGCCGGGCGAGGGTCGTCCAGTCCGCCGTAGCGAGGGCGGCCTCGTCCGGGTGCGGCTTGCCGCCGAGCGACGGCCAGGGGATCAACCGCTGGGTGTCGTCTGCGGCGGCGCACGCGCACGCGCACGCGCCGCCGAGGAGCACGGCGAGCGCGAGGGTCGAGGTCGAAGTCTTCATGTGGGCACCGCCCGTTTTCGGAGTGATTCGACACACGCAACGGGTTCCGGTGCGTGGTTGCTTGGACCGGGGCGCGGAAAGGCGTGTCCGGAACGCGCATCAGCCGGGCACCGAACGACGCGCCGGCGGCCGGGTTGTTCAATCATCAAAGCGCCCGCCGTGTCGCCTTCGCCGAGCAACTCGTGTGACGATGCTCCCGATGCACGTGGGCGGCGCACTACCGAAGGAGCCCCATTCGCTTGCGGAAGCTTCCGGGCGTCTCGCCCGTCTTGGACTTGAACAGGGCGCTCAGGTACTCGGGGTTCTCGACCCCGACCAACCGGGCGATGGTGACCAGCGAGTGATCGGTGTCGATCAACAGTTGTTTGACGCGGGCCAGCCGCACCCGGAGGATCTCGTCCTTCGGCGAGTGGCCCAGGATGTGGGCGAACCGCCGCTCCAAGGTGGACCGCGAGACCGGGAGCGACTGGTCGCCCAGGAACCCCAGCACCCCGTCCACGTTGAGCCCCTGGCAGGCCCGGTCGCGGATGATGCGGAGGGCCGCCGCGACCCGGGCGTCCTGCACGGCCAGGGTGTCGGTGGACAACCGGGTCACGACCCGGGGCGGGTCGAAGACGAGCGGCTCGGCCGGCGGCGGCTCGCCGCCCATCATCCGGTCCAGGAGGGCGGCCCCGGCGTACCCGATCCGATCGGTCGGCGGCACCACGCTGCTGAGCGGCGGGACGGCGAGGTCGCAGACCACGTCGTCGTTGTCCACGCCGATGACCGCCACCTCGTCGGGGACGCGGACGTTGCACGCCCGGCAGGCGCTCAAGACCTGGAGCCCGCGGGCGTCGTTGCAGGCCATGACCGCCGCGGGCCGCGGGAGCCCCCGGACCCAGGCCGCCAGCCCCTTCGCCTCGAACCCGCCCGTGGCCTCCATGGTGCTCGTGTCGGCCGCGTCGTCGGCGGGGGCGTCCTCGTACACTCGGGGTTCGAACCCGGCGGCCCGCGCCCAGGCCACGAAGGCGTCGCGGCGGGCGACCGAGTACCCGGCCCCGGTGAACCCGCAGTACGCGAACTGCCGGAACCCGCGCTGGCGCAGGTGCTCCCCCGCCAACCGGGCGATCGCCGCGTGGCTCTGGCGGACCTGTGGGATGCCGGGGGCGGCGTACCGGCCGAGCAGGTCGACCGTGGGCACGCCCCGCTTCCGGATGGACGTCAGCAGGGCGGGCGTGTCGATTCGGGCGAGGATGCCGTCGCACGGGCGCCGGCCCAGCCAGGCCGGCGCGGCCCCTCCCAGCATTCGCTCCTCGTGGAGCACGAGCCAGTTCCCGTGGGCGCGGACGTACCGGGCAATGCCGTGAAGCAGCCCGCGGCCGAACGACCGCGAGGATTCCACAAGTAGGGCGACCGTGCGCTGCGGACGGTCGAGTGGCTTGTCGCGGCTCGTGACCATGGGCGGGTCCCCGGTTGTCGCAAACGATGAGAGGCGGGGGCACACTCGCTCCGATACGTCGCCCCGTCGCGCCCTGGCCGAACAATGGGTGCCGGGGTGCCCCGCCACGGGTCGCGCATCTGGAGATCTTTCACCCGGTGGCACCGGGTCCCCTCGATGCCGTGCCGCCCTCAGTCCAGCACTTTGGCCTTGATGTTGCGGTACTCTACCTTCATTTTCACCCCGGAATGGATCTGCAGCCCGATGGGTGCCGCGGCGGCGTACTTCTTGTTCGCATACGTGGCGACCTGCTGGCCGTTGAGCGAGACGGTGAACGTGTCCCCCTTGGCCCGGAGCCGGATCGTGTTCCACTCACCGGCCTTCAACAACTTGTCGACGTCCTTGGCGCGGCCGGCCTCGGGGTAGGCGTCTTTGCCGCCGGTGTAGAAGCAACAGGTCATGTCCTGTTTGAGGCTCCGGGAGACCCCGATCTGCACCTGCAATTCGGGCTTCCGGATCATGATTCCGCTGTCGATTTCGCCGGAGAACCGCACCTCCGCCTCGACCACGCAGTCGCCGTACTCTTTTTCGGTGTACAGCATGCTGCCCCTGAGGGCCGGGTTGTTCTCGCCCACCAGGACGCCGTCGACCACCTTCCAGTACGGGTTCGGCTCCGGGGCCTTCCATCCCGTGAGATCCTTGCCGTTGAAGATGGGCTGGAGGTCGTCCGCCTCATCGGCGGCGGCCGCCAGGCCGACGGTCAGCGTCAGCACGCCGACTGCGGCCAGCCCGGCGAGTGCGCCCGGCACCCACGCCGCCTTGGGCCCCTCGGTGAAAGTCCTGACCATGCGTTGATTCCTTGAGTGTTGATGCGGACGGTAACAATGGGCTCGGGGCGGTGGCGCATCGGCCGATGACGTCCGGGGGACGCCCTGGGTCTGGCGCCCGCCCGACCGGCCCGGAACGCGACGGGTCCGTTCGGAACTACTGGACTTCCGGAAGTTCGAAGCCCTTGCGGTACTCCCGCGTGAACAGCTTGTTCGCCTCCGCGCTGTCGGACAGTTCCGTCTTCGGGTCGATCGCCAACCCGGCCCCCAGGAGGAGCGGCGTGGTCTTGAAGTCCACCCCGCTCTCCTTCAAGTGCTCCCCGAAGCTGGTGAGGGTCTCGGCCACGCGCTTGTCGTCGGCCAGCTTGGCGGGGTGCGTCCCCGCCGGGACGACCTTGCCGGTCCGCAGGGAGGCGTTGCCCAGGTGGGCCAGGGCGCTGGACAGGTGGCCGTCCTCGATGTCCAGGTGCAAGTCCTTGTGGTTCCGGCTGCGGACCGCCTTCAGGAAGTTGGCGAAGTGGGCCTGGTAGTCGCCGCCGCTCCACCGCCCCAGTTCCTTGCCGTCGTAGTCGAACGCGATGCCGCTGGTGTAGCCCGGGGAGACCGCGTACCCCTCGGTGCCGTACCAGACGTTGGCCGCCCCCTTGAACGGACCCGACTTCAGTCCGAACGTGACCGGGGTCTTGATCGGCAGGCCGCGCACGTCGGAGATGAGGAGGGCGTCGTCCCACTCGAAGAACGTCAGTTGGCTGTTGGCGACGGTACCGTCGTCGACGTAGCCGAGCCGGCCGCCCAGGCTGACGACGCGCCGCGGCAGGTCCTGCTTGCCGAGGCCCCAGCGGGCCTTGTCCAGCTCGTGCGGGTTCTGGTTGCCGAGGTCGCCGTTGCCGGTCTCCCAGACCCAGTGCCAGTCGTAGTGCAGCCGCTTGCGCCGGGGCACGACCTTGGGAGCCGGCCCGCACCACAGGTCGAAGTCCAGTCCCTCCGGGATCGGCGCGTCCGCGCCGGCCGTACCGATGCTGGGCCGGGACCGGTAGCAGATCGCCCGGGCCACCGTCACCTTGCCGAGCTTGCCGCTGTGGACGAAGTCCAGCGTCTTGCGCATGCCCGACATGCTGCGGCTCTGCACGCCCATCTGGCAGATCCGCCCGAGCTTGCGCGCCCACTGCGTGATCACCCGGCCCTCGCGGACGTTGTGGCTGCACGGCTTCTCGACGTACACGTCCTTGCCGGCCTGCATGGCCCACACGGCCATCACCGCGTGCCAGTGGTTGGGCGTCGCGATCGACACCGCATCGATGGCCTTGTCTTCCAGCAGCTTGCGGACGTCCTGGACGTAGCGGGGCGGGGTCTTCAGCCCCTTGAACTTGTCCAGGTGCTTCTTGTAAGCGGCCGGGTCGCAGTCGCAGACCGCCACCAGATCCACGTCGGGGTTCTTCAGGTACTCGGCGAGGTGGGCACCGCCCTGGCCGTTGACGCCGATCACGGCGACGCGGATCTTGTCGCCCGGCCCGACCCGGGCCTTGGGGGCGGCGGCTTCATCGGCCCGGGCCGGGCGCGTGCCGCCGGACGCCAGGGCCGCGGCGGCCGCACACACGGCATCGTCGAGGAAGTCGCGTCGGGAGAGTTTCATGTGGTTCGCTCCTCGTGGAGTGGGCCTGACCACGGTTCGTTCCGGCGGACCTCGGCCCGAAAATCCGGCGGTCCCTCATCATTCAGCAGGCCATCCCCGCCAGAAATGAGCTTTTGCAGAATCGGATTGAGGTTTTCCGGCATCAGCGGGCCACTGGGGATCAAATGAACCTCGGTTCCGCTGAGGTACTTTGGTGCCCATCCCCCGGGCGGCGAGAACGAAAATGATCTCGATCGTGTCGTACCGGCCGCCCACTCGCGGGGCGGCAGCGTCCATAAGGTAGGAAATTTCACCTGGGCATCGGATCGCACGTCGTGTCGGCTCCGAACGGCCGACGAGGTGCCGGAGGCAGTGGCCCGGTCGGGCCGGGGGACCGGGTGGGTATTCACAAAGGCGCAGGTGCGGTGTCAGTCGCAGCTCGGCGGGCTCTCGTCGCCCTGATTGCTCTGGTCGAGCAGTAATCAGAAGTCGCGACATTCGAAGGCGACTTCCGCGCTGAGACTGCGGCGCCTGGTCACACCACTCATCCGACGGGGCTCATCTGATGTCCCGGAACCGCCCCTCCTCCGTGGGGCGAATCATCCGCGGGCGGGACAAGGGCCAGGAGGTCGTCGTGGATCCGCTCCCAGTCCCGGCTCAGGTCCAGGGTGCGGACGCGACGCGGTGCCCGTGGATCCGGTTACTCCAGGACGAGGGGGCGGGTCGTGAGGGGCTCCAGCAGCACCCCCTCGGCCGCCGTGGTGGTGGGCCCCTCCACCGAGATTGTTCCTGAGGTACGCGAACCGCTGGTACAGGTGCCCGGACCGGCCCGTCGAGCGGCCCCGGTGGTGCTGCAGGGTCTCGCGGTAGTACTTGACGTCGATCACGAGGACCCGCCCCGCACCGCGGAGGCACACGTCCGTCCGCATGGACGGGAGCAGCGCCAGGTCACCGGGGGTTGCAACCGTGGCCTCCCAGCGGAGCACCTCCGCCCCCACGGCGTACCCCGCCGCGTGCCGCCGGTAAAGGTTGCGGACGAACCGCTCGAACAGCCCGCGCATGCGCCTCTCGTCTCGGACGAAGTCGCGCAACCGTAATCGGCCCCCGCTCTCGCTCGGCAGGAGGATCTCGTGGGGATTCGGCACACGTCAAGCAGGAGGCGGTAGGTGCGATTGTTCCGGTTGAGTTGGACGAGTTGAAACGTGCGGTCCGACAGGTCGACGTCGGCCACCTTGTGCGACCGGTGCCGCGCCAACCGCGAGGTGTTACGCAGCTGGGGGCTAACCCCAATGCCCTTCAGTTAATCGACCGAGGTTTCGAGTACCTCTCGGACACCGAGTTTATCACTCCTCGAACTCCGAGGCGTTAACCGGTCTGTCAATAGTGAGTGGACACGAAACAAACATCGGCATCAGTTAGGAGTTACGCAGTTGGCTTGGTGGGGCAGACATTCTTGACTGCCTCTTGAGGCGACTGGCGACAGACAAGACTGTCTGCCCCATCAATAACAAGCAGGTCCGAGCCCAACTGCGTAACTCCTATCGGTTAAAGCGAGCGTATTTTTAATCTGAATCATTTGAAGGTTTGGCCGAGTGTACTCTTGGCCAACGATGTAGTTTTAGTGCCCCGAACCGCACTCACCCGGGTATTCGGTGGGTTTGTGTGCCCGCCCTCCTCGAGCTCGGGCTTTCCGACCTTGTCCCAGCAAGCGGGGCAGATGCCGTGGCGAAAATTCGCCTCCGAGTGAGATTTGACGTACGACTCCACCTCGTGCCAGTAATTCTTGTCGTTACGGATGTTTTTGCAGTACGCACAGATGGGCAGCAGCCCCCGAAGTTGCTGGACCCTGACGAGCGCGGCCTCGAGTTCCATGATCCTCTCGGCGAGTTCCGTCTGCAGCACCACCACCTGCTCGCCGACCCGGACCCGTGCCAGGAGTACTTCGCGGTCGAACGGCTTCGTCACGTAATCGTTGGCCCCGAATGCCCCCCGTCCACGGTGGTGCGGGTGCCGGGCGTGATGCGGCCGAGGGGACTGGCGAGTTGCACCGGACCGGCCCAGACCCAGTACACCCCGGCCCAGAAGACCACCTGGAGCGCCCCGCCGACGAGTGGGACGGCGAGCCGGCCGCGCGGCCCGGCGGCTTCCTCGACGAGGACGTACGCGCCCAGCACGAGGCCGGCGAGGAGCGTCACCGCCGCGTCGGAGCGGTAAACCCGCACGCCCTGGTGCTTGAGGTACAGTGCCACGACCGCGTAGCGCACCACCTCGCAGCAGGCGACGCCGAGAATCAGGCCGGGCAGCCCGCCGGCCCAGTAGCCGCCCAGGAGCATGCCGGGGACGAACAGCAGGCGCGCCGCCTGGCCGGCGGCCACGCCGCGGGTCTGCCCGACCGCGAGGAGCGCGAGTTCGCCCGGGATGAGCAGCGCGGTGAACCACGCCGCGACGGCGATGTGCCGGACGAACCCGGCGGTCGCCGCGTACCGGTCGTCGTAGAGGAGGTTGACGAACGCCGGGCCGACGCACGCGACGCCTGTGATCAGCAGGCCGGCGGTCACGACCAGGATGCGGTGCGCCCGCCGGAACACGCGGGACACCGGCTCGCCGTCCCGCAGGGCGTCGGCCATCAGCGGGTAGACGAGGTGGATGCCGACGGCCGCCAGCACGCCCGCCGGCAGCGCCGCGATCACCACCGCGATGTGGTACACGCCGAGCAATTCCAGCGAGAGCTTGCCGACGATCAGGCGGTCGGCCTGCGCCGCCAGGAAGGTGCAGGCGCTGCTGAGGAACACCCACCCGCCGAAGTTCAGCAGCTCCCGCCGCGCCTCCAGGTCCCACGCGAACCGGTGCCGCGTGAGCGCCCCGAGCGTGAAGCTCAGTGCCACCTCGCAGAGCGCGTACCCCACCGTGCCCAGCGCCAGAGCCGCCAGCTTCAGGTCCTCGCCCTCGGGGCCGGGCCACCGCTCACCGATGAGGGCGATCGCGACGAGCACCCCGCCGTAGGTCAGGACGTAGCCGCCGAGTTCGCGTCGGACCAGCGGCCCGCGCCGGACCTCGCGGCTGTACGTCAGCAGTGACGTCGAGGACAGTCCGTGGACGAACGCGCTGAGCCCGGCGACGGGGATCAGCCACACGAGGGCCGGTTCGCCGTAGAACGCGGCCATCGGCCAGGCCAGCAGGAGCGTCCCGATCCACAGCACCGTGCCCCGGAGCACCTGCACCGTCCACGCCGTGTTCAGGAACCCCGGGTCGTCGCCCCGCGGGTGCTGGACCACGCACTGGCGGACTCCGAGGTCCGAGAACATCTCCAGGCCCTGGAGGAACAGGCTGACCAGAGCCATCACCCCGAACACCTTCGGGGCCACCATCTGGGCGAGGGAGACGTTGAACGCGAACCGGCACACCTGCATCGCGGCGTACCCGCCCACCGTCCACGCGGTCCCGCCGATGACGCGTGAGTCGCTCATCGGACCACCTCGGGGCCGAGCTCGGGGTGGCGCGAGCGGAGGTTGTAGCGGCGGAAGTCAGTGACCAGGTGCGGCGGGTCTTGCCCGCCCGCGACCTGCAAGCCGGCGCCCCGCCCGGTGACGCCGAGCCGGCCCTTGAGCACCGCGGCTTCCGATTCGAGTTGGGCCTGCTCGTCCTCCAGGCGCAGGCGCGCGAGCGCCGCGCCCGACTGGCGGCGGGCAAGCCCGGCGAGTTCCCTGCGGGACTCGGCGGCCGCGTTGAGGGCGACCCGGTGGCGGGCCTCCAGCGACTCCAGCTCGCCGGGGGGCCGCGCGTAGGGCTCGGAAACGGCGAAGGTGGCGGCCACCGCGACGACCGCGCATGCGAGCGTGACGGGCCACCTGCGGAGCGGGGCGAATAGGTAAGTCGGCAGCCGCGCCCCGGTCGGGTCATCAACCGGGCGGGTGGGGTCCGAGCTGGTCATTCCGTTGCACTCGAACAGGGGCGCGCAGGGTAACAGACCGCGTCCGCGTCGGGCACGCGCGGCCACGGGCGCCGGTTCCGGCTGCACACCGCGTGCCCGAGACTTCAATCGCAGACGAAGCCCCCCTCCCGGCAGCTCAATCCCAGAGTTAATTGGAGATCCGAACGACGAGACGGCGGTCACGCGCTTTCGGCGTCGGTTGCTCACGGAGTGGAAATGTAATGCCTGTCCAGATATCGTACTTACCCACCAGACTGCTCTTGCGACCGGGGTACGGCCACTCCCATCCGGTCGCCGGGCAACGTTTCGTTGCGACACTCCGAGCGGTCCTCGGCCGCGTAAGTCCCACAATCTACAGTGTTGTGAGGGCCGGGCGTCTGGGAATTGCCGGACCCCGGCCGCACCGGTCGTTCAAGATCGTCACTTCGTTTGGCAAGCGGATTGCCTTTATTCAAGCCGGGTGTTCCACACTCACCGGGCGCCGTCCGCTATCGCTTGATCCCTTCGATGACGCGCGACGTGCCGCGATCATCATGTATGCGATTCGCACCAGACGGGGCGAGTTGGTCGCCCCGCCACGGAGTCCCACCATGCTCGGACGGTTTCTCACAAAGCTCCGCAACTCCTACCGCCGCCGCGGTGCCGTCGGCACCGTCCGCAACACCCTGCGGCGCGCCGTGCAGGCGCTCAGAGACATGACGCCCACCGGGCGGCGCGAGAAGCGCCGCCGCGAAGAATCCGACCGCGACTTCGACACCCGCTTCGGCGTGGACACCGGCGGCTTGATCCAGCTCAACCAGTTCCAGATCCCCAGCGAGACGTGGGCATTCGGCTGCCCGTACGGGGCCATCCACCCCGACGATTTCGCCCGGTTGCTCGGCGTCGTCCCCGTCCGGCACGAGGACTTCACGTTCGTCGATTACGGCTCGGGCAAGGGGCGGGCGGTGCTCCTGGCCTCGGAGCGGCCGTTCAAGAAGGTCGTCGGCGTCGAGTTCACCCCCGAACTCGACCGGATCGCCCACCACAACCTCGACAAGTTCCCCGCCGAGCGGCGGCGGTGCGAGGTCGAACTCGTCTGCGGCGACGCGCTGGAGTACGAGCTGCCCGCCGGACCACTGGTGTGCTACTTCTACAACCCGTTCGGGCGGGAGATCATGGAGGGCGTTGTCGCCCGGATCGAGGAGTCGTTCCGCCGCAACCCGCGCGAGATCTACGTCCTCTACGCCAATCCGCGGGAGTCCGCCGCCTGGGACGGTGCGAGGAACTTCCGCAAACTGGCCCACACCGGCGACTATGCCCTCTACCGCGCCGACCCGGCGGCCGTCCCGCAACCCACCCCCGAACCGCTCGCCGCCCGCGGCGCGTGACCCGCAACAGGGTCGGACCGCCGCGAGAGCGCGGTGCTGCGTTGGTCTCACATCGTGATGATCGGTACCGAGCC
>NZ_JBHYGG010000006.1:0-17422 GCF_051859125.1 Gemmata sp. | reverse complement strand
CCGAGCCGAGCGGTCTTCACTCTCGCTCGCGGAGCAAGCGGGCCACACTCCCGGGCCGCTCCGGCGGAGCAGAGGGATTATCACAGGTTTTTATCATCACTCGGAGTCGAAGCGGGCGGGCAGGACACGTTGGGCGAGTTGGCGGATTTCGTCGATGTCGTACTCCGCCAGCAGATCGAGTACGGCCAGGAGTTTCTCCAGGACCTCCAGCAGCGCCGACGCGGTGGACTCCACGCCCCACTTCATCTGGCGGCCACTCAGCCGCACCAGCACCCGCCGCACCTCGGCCGCTTCCTCACCCGACTCCTGTTGGAGGCACCACACCGTCAGGTACGCCGTACTCGCGATCACCAACCGCTCGGCCACCGCTCCGCCGGTGTGCTGCTCCCAGCCCTCCGCATTCATCCCCGCGCTCTTGAGCAACTTGAAGTACGACTCCACGCCCCACCGCCACGCGTACCACTGGCCCAGGGTCGCGTGGTCGAACCGGGCGTCCGCGTTGCTGAACAGGTACCACTCCGCCAGGATCTCCCCTCCTGGGCCCAGCACCCACGTGACCACCAGTCGCAGCGGCAGCGGCTCACCCCGGACCTCGACCCGACGACCCCCGACGCGCTTCTTGGCCGGCCGGTCCAGTACCACGGCCACCTCGCACGCCCACAGCGCCCCCCGCACGCCCCCGACCGTCACGCTCCGGGCCCGGCCCTCGTCGTCCCTCGCCAGGCCGGGAGTGCGGACCAGGTCTCGCAACGTCACGTCGCGACCGTTCCACTTCATCACCCGATCATCGTCGCCCGCGCGGACCAGGTACGTGTGACCGCTGCGGGACCACCGCCGGTCGTGATCGACCGAGGCCGCTTCTCGATTGGCCACGTGAACCAACGGGTGAGCCAGGTCCCACGTCTTTGCGGCGTCCATGGCGCCGAGCAGTTCTTCGGCGCACCTGTCGGGAGCCGGGGTCGGGTCGGTACGGGTCGAGACCACCGCGTGGGCGGTCCGCAGGCGCAACTCCATCGGGCCCAGCGGCCGCCCGGTAGCGGACTCCAGCACCAGGGCCGCCGCCAGTTCGTAGCCGGTGTCGTGGGCGTGACTGCGCTGGTAGAGATCCTTTTTGCGGCCGGTGTCGTGGTAGTGGATGCTGGACCAGTCGTGAACCACAAGCCCGACAGGGCCGCCGGTCCTGGCGAGGGTGAGTCGAACCCCGGTGTGGACCGGTTCGATGAGCGCGGGAAGCGTGGTCGCTCCGTTGGCGAGGAAGCGGTGCATGCCCAACGTGGAGGCGAACGGCTGGGCCGTTCCCGGAAGTGTCGATAAGGCTGCGGCCGCCCGATTCAACACGTGACAGTGTACCCGCACCAGTAGTTGATGCCGAGCCTGAAGACGCTTGTCCAGTCGGTCGCAAAGGAGCCCAGACCATCACACTGTAGTTTCCGCGATTTCCCGAGACTCAGGCGGCGAGGTCGAGCAGGCGTTCGGCGAGGTCATGGATTCTCTCGCTGTTGGCCCCGGCCCGCAAGACCGCATCAATGTCCCCGGCCAGCAACCCCACCGCCATGCGCGACGCTTGTGCGCGTGGCTCGGGCGGAGCGGCATGACGTCCCGTGGTGACGCGCGCCGGTGGGGCCCCACTTCGTCCCCGGATCGACTCCGGGCCCGCGCCTCGGTCATCGTGAACGTCCACAGGCACATGTGGAACGCACCCACACTCGCCCAGATGCGGCGCGCCTGTTGTTGGCCCGCGTCTGCGATCTCCCTTCAATTCCGAAAGCACGTCTCCAGACTGAACCGATCGGCCACCAGGCCCTGGGGGTACCCGCTGGGGGTCGTGTTCCCGCCCCAGTTGGACCACCCGAGCGGGTACGCGGGGGCGGCGTAGTAGGGGGAGTACAGCCTGGCCCCGGCCGGGTACACGCCGTAGTTCCCGTAGTACGCCCCGTAGGGGAGCGATGTAGTTGCCGGAGTTGACCTGGGCGCTCGCGACGGCCGGGGTGGCGGCCGCGGCCGCGAGGCACCCGCCGTACGCGAGTACCGCCGCCGCCAGTGATCGAATGTGACTCAGCAGTTAGGTCCCTCGGTTGGGGCGACCCTGGGATCGTGTTGCAACGCCGGTGCCGGTGCTCGCCGGTGGTTGCAATCTCACCGGCGTGGTGGAGGGTGACCCTGGGATCGTGTTGCAACGCTGTGCCGGGGTCCCGCCCCGAGGCCGGGCCGTGCCGCGACTCGCGGGCGACCGGTCACGGGATCCTCGACCTCCACCGCGACCGCGCCCCGTGCGTTCCCGAAAGCCCACCCCGCCACTCCGGCAGCAGCGTCCAACCGCTCGCGGATGTCGGCGAGCACGGCGGCAAGCACGACGAGAGCGGGCCGCGGCCGGTCACAGGTCGTTACCGCTCTCGCCGGAGACGACCTGGGCGTGGTTCAGCACGGCAACCAGTGCCACCCCACCGATTACGTTCCCGACCAGCGCCGGGGCGACGAACCCGCCCAGCGCCGCGGCCCACGACGCCCCGCCCGCGGCGGCCGCGGCGAACACCTCGGCCGACCCGGCGATGACGTGGCTGAACTCGCCCACGCCTACGACGTAGCTGAGGACGATGATCACCCACACCCGGCCCGACTCGGCGAACGGCAGGAGCCACACCATCAGCGCGATCAGCCACCCGGCAAACACGCCCCGCGCGACCACCTCGCCGAACCCCGGGGCCAGGGCCCTGCGGCCGATCTCGGCGAACGCGGCCCGGTCGGCGGGGCCGAACGCGTCCCCGTGGGTCACCGCGAGCGCCACCGCCAGCGCCCCGAGCAGGTTGGCGGCCAGCACGACGGCCCACAGCCGCAACAGGTTGGCCGCCGTCGCGCGCTCCCGACGCTTGAGCAGCGGGAGGACGGGGGTGAGGGTGTTCTCGGTGAACAACTGCTGGCGGCCGAGGACGACGATCAGGAACCCGGTGCTGTACCCGAACTTGGAGACGAGCGGCCGCCACGGTTCGTCGGGCAGGCGGGCGGTGAGCAACCCCTCGGCGATCAGGGAGAAGCCCATCGACAGCCCGGACCAGAACAGCGCCGCGGACGCCCGCTCCAGTTCCTCCTCGCCTTCCTTGAGGATGGCCTTGTAGACGACCCGGCCGCTCGGCGCGGTCCGCTCCTCGGCCTGCTGCGCGTCGGGCCGCTGCTGCGTCGCGTTCGCCATCGTCGTGCACCAAACGGTGGGGTTGTCGGCCGCGGCCCGTCGGCGCCGCTCCGGGCGGGCCCGGTGCGGCGCGACGTTGCACACTCGACCGGTGCGCTCGCGCCGAGGGACACTCGGTCGCGACGCGGCGATGCGCGGCCCCTGCGGATTCTGCGCAGGCACCGTGCCGGCTCCGCCAGAACCAAGCCAATCCGAGCCCAACTGCGGAACTCTTATCGGCGTCACACGCCGCCGGCCGGGGCGGTGGCCATCGTGGCCCGGGCCGCGCCCGGTGCCCGCTCGGTGCAGAGGGCGAGGCCGACTTCGAGCAGCCCGAACACCAGGTGTGGGACCCAGACGGCGTCGGCGAACCCGAACAGCCATGGCGAGACCGCAAGGAAGGCGCCGGCCCCGGCGTCGTTCCACAGGTGCACCGGCATTGGGACGACGCGAGCGGCCGACCACTCGTAGTCGGTCAGGAGGCTCTGGCCGATCACCAGGGCGCCGATGGCCACCGGGACCCAGGTCTCGGCCCCGTTGGCGGCGAACCGCCCGATCCAGGGGGCGGCGATCAGCGCGAGTCCGAACAGGTAGTCGATCGGGCCGTGAATGCTCGTGGGGACGAATCGCACGGGGACCTCCTTAAAGTTGTCGGGGACAAGGGAAGGGCGGGGCGGATCAACTGGCCGTGGGTACCGCCATGGCGGGGGTGCTCGGGGTGCCGTAGAAGCGCGGGTCGGCGTCGCTGAGCGCGGGGATTTCGCCGGCCGGGGCCGGCGGCTTGGCGGTGGTGATCTCGCCCCGGCCGTCGGGCGAGCGCCCGCTCGCCCACCGCCCGCGGACGCTTGCGCCGTCCGGGCTGGAGAGGCTGACGTACTGGTACGCCACCTCGTTGAGCTGCCGCTCCTGCGGGAACGCGAGCGGGCACGGGGTGCCGTCCAGGCCGTCGGCCTCCAGCTCGGCGACGGCGGCGAGCCACTGGTTCTGGTGCATCGCGTCGCGGGCGATCAGGAACGACAGCATGTCGCGCACCCCGG
This sequence comes from Gemmata sp., assembly GCF_051859125.1. Taxonomy (NCBI): domain Bacteria; kingdom Pseudomonadati; phylum Planctomycetota; class Planctomycetia; order Gemmatales; family Gemmataceae; genus Gemmata; species Gemmata sp. The sequence goes on along the minus strand of NZ_JBHYGG010000006.1, from coordinate 13,219 downwards.
CGTCCTCGGTCATGTTGTAGAGGCGGCACGCCTGCAGCCGGCCCTGGCTCTCGGCCGCCAGGTTGTACCGGAAGTCGGCCAGCAGGTTCCCACTGGCCGTCACGTACCGGCCCATCCACGGCACGCCGACGCTGTCGGACGTGTCCGCCCCGAGCCCGCACTTGATCGCGTGCTGTGGGTTCATCGCGGCCGCGATCACCGCGTCCTTCGGGCTGGTGCCGCCGAGCAGCGCGCCGATTACTCCGTTCGACTTGGCGGCCGCCTCCTGGTCCTCCGCGGTCGCCCCTTCGAGCAACCGGCACACCATGGTCGCGAGCATCTCGACGTGCCCGATCTCCTCGGTGCCGATGTCCAGCAGCATGTCGCGGTACTTGGCCGGGCCGCGGCAGTTCCACCCCTGGAACAGGTACTGGAGCATGACTGTCATCTCGCCCCACTGCCCGCCGATCAGTTCCTGGAGCTTCTTGGCGTAGAGCGGGTCGGGCCGGTCGGGCTTGCAGTGGTACTGGGTGCGCTTGTCGTGGGAGAACACGTCTCACCTCCTGGGGTCGGGGCCGCGGGCGCACGGGTCACGACGCAGCCGCGGTGCCGAGGGCCGCGCCGGCCGGGTCGGGACTTCCCGGCGCCCGGTCGGGAGGTGCGGAGGGCACGGCCGCCGCGGCCGGTCACCGGTCCGCCCCGTCCGGCCCGTCCGCCCCGCCCCAGCAGGGCGGCCCCGAGCGCCAGCCCCACCCCGGCCAATGCCAGAGTGGTCAGCCCGGGGTGCGTCGTCATCTTCACGTAGTAGCTCGTCCCGCGGTGCCACCCCTCGTGCGTCCCGCGCTCGTGCAGCCCCTCGCCGGGCCTGGATAGGGCGCTCTCCTCCGGTGGCTTGGACGGCCGCTCGGAGGCCTGCTGGGACCAGTACATGTACCTCTTCATGATCCAGTCGGTGAGCTGCGGGAACGCCGCCCCCATCAGCGAGACGAACCGGGCCTGGCCGCCCACGTACATGTCGCGGACCGGGTTCTCGGCCGCGTACAGGATGGCCTCGGCCACCGCCTCCGGCGGATAGATCATCCCTCGGTGGGCCGGCTGCCGCGCGATGTGGCTCTGGGCGTGCTCATTGAAAGGGGTGTCGATCCGCCCGGGGTGGACCAGGGTGACCGAGACCGGCGCCCCGTCGGCCTCCAGCTCCATCCGCAGCGAGTCGGTCCACCCGTGGACGGCGTACTTGGCCGACGCGTAGGTCGACTGGACCGGGGTGGTCCGGTCCCCGAACAGGCTGCCGACGTTGATCAGGGCACCCGGCCGGTTGTGGTCGGTGAAGAACCGGGCGGCCGCGCGCGACCCGTACACCACCCCCCAGTAGACAGTGTCGAACATCCGCCGCGCGTCCTCGATCGGCACGTCGATCGACCGGCCGAAGATCGACACCCCGGCGTTGTTCACCCAGGTGTCGAACCCGCCGAACTCCCGGACCGCGGCGTCGGCGAGCCGGCCCACGTCCTCTTCCCGACCGACGTTGGTCGTCACCGCCAGGGCGCGCCCGCCCTGGCCCTTGATCTCATCGGCCAGGGTCGAGAGGGCGCCCCCGTTGCGGGCGGCCAGGACGACGGCGGCCCCGGCGCGGGCGGCCGTCCGGGCGGTGACCAACCTGATCCCGCTCGACGCCCCGGTGATGACCACAACTTGTTCGCGAAGCGGTTTCAGCGAGACCATGTGCGGAGTTCCTCGTGTTCGGGCGGTGGGGTGCTCCGGGCCGGCCGGGGCCGCGCGGAGGATCGGATTCGGCCGCAGCAACGGTGCCGGGCGGCGCGCAACCGGGGCCGGGAGTTTTCGACTGCTCGGGCCGGGAAACCGCGAGCGGGGTAGTGCCGTGCGCAGCCCGGGGCGGCGGCGTGCGCGGCGCGGCCCGCGGGGGCCCGGGGCGCTTCGCCCCGGGGGTTCAGTCGTTGGGGTCGTTCCGCGGGCTGATCTCGGTCTCCCCGGTCCGCATGCCGCGGGCCGGTTGGGGCCGAGCCGTGTTGTCGCCGCCGGCGCCGTCGGCCGACGCTTCGGCCGCGTCGGTCGGGTTGTTCGCGCGGGCCGGCTGGGCCGTCTGGCGGGGGCGGGCGGGATCGGGGTCGGTGCGGTCGGGGTCGGTCACGAGTCGTCTCCTTTTCAGGGCTGGGGCGCCGGCGGGCACCGCTTGTGGCCGCACATCTGGTACCGTGGGGGCGGTGCGGCGGGGGCCGGACCGGAGCGGCGTCCGACAGTCCCGACGCGGGGCGGAATGCGGGTTGCGACCTGCCCCCCGGGTGCCGCCCCGGTACCTGGTTCTCCGGAGACCTCCGATGCCGAACGAGTCGACGACCGCCGCGCCGGTGCCCCCGGCACCGCCCGGTCCGGCCCCCGCCGCGCCCCGCCGGCACCGGTGGCGGCGCGTGGCCCTCTGGGGGCTCGGCGGGCTGGCCGCGGCCGCACTGGTTGCGTTCCTGGTCCCGGTGAATTACGCGCACCTGCCGCGAGCCGACGAGGCCCTCAACGAGGGGCCCGCGCACCCGGCCCCGGCTTACGACGTGTGGGGGCGCGCGGTCGGGGCGGACGAGGCGGCGCACCTCCAGCAGACTGACGAGGGGCAACGGCTGCTCGACCCCGCCAACGGGGCGGTCCGGATCGAGCCCGCGACCCTGGCCCTCGGCCGGACGGCGTACTACACCGAGACGTTCGGCAACGAGGTGTTCCTGACCGACGTGCTCGGGCTGCTCGACGGCCCGCTCACCCCGACCGCGGTCGCCAAGGCGCTCGCCGCGCTCGGCGGGAAGGGGACCACCAACTTGCGGGTGGCGCTGGCGAAGGACGCGACCGTCGGCGGGCGGGCGTTCGCGAAGGGGACCGTGATCGACACCGGCATCGACGTGCCCAGGGGGTCGCTCACCCCGCTTGGGATGCGGTTCACGAAGCGGTTCGGCAAGGTCTCCGCCGGCATCACCTGCGCCGCGTGCCACTCGACCGTTGACACCGCTACCGGGAAGGTCGTCCACGGCGCCCCCAACAGCGACTTCAACCTCGGCCTGCTGCTCGCGCTGGCGACCAACACGGCCGCGTACTTCACCCACGCCGACCGGGCCGACCTGTTCGCTGGCGGCACCGACCCCGGCAGCACCGTGGAGACCTCGGCCGGCCTGCGGCAGACGCTGCCGGACGCGAGGGCGCTGGAGGACGCGGTGGACGCACGGCTCCTGAAGTGGCCCCCGGGGAGCTTCGACTCGATGACGGAACTGGCCGCGGCCCCGACCAAGTTGCCGCACGCGTGGAGCCGGGAGAACCACCCGTACAACTACAGCGGCGGGTTCGCGGCCGGGCCGTTCCGCGGCCTGTCGGTCCAGACCAACAACGTGCACGGGCTCAACTCGGACCCGTTCACCCAGACCGACCAGGCCCGCGACCTGTGGGACCTCGACCGCGAGGTGTACCTCGCGGTCCTCCTGCGGAACGCGCCGTCGCCGCGCTTCCGGTGGGACCCGGCGTCCGGTACGAGACCGTCGGAGGCCCTCGCGCGGGCGGTCGCGGGCGGGCCGACGATCAACCAGACGCTGCAACTGCCGACCTACCCGAGGCCGAGCCTCGTCGCCCCCACCGGTCTGTGGACGTCGCCCCCGAAGTACCGGGTGTGGGAGCAGGTGAACGCGATGTCGGCGTGGCAGGACACGCTCGGCCCGCCGCCGGCCCCGCCAGCCGATCCCGCTGCTGTGGCGCGCGGCAGGGCGGCGTTCGAGGCGGCTGGGTGCGCGGGGTGTCACGCGGGACCGGTCGGCACGAACAACCGAATCGTCCCGATCGAGCAGGTCGGCACCCAGCCGCTGCGGGCGAAGGCGCTGAAGCGCGTCGGTGAGCTGCGGGTCCCGCAGACCGTCGCGCTGGCCTTCGACCAGAAGGTGCCGCTCCCCCCGGACCCGCGGGCGGTGGAGGTGCCGACGGGCCACCTCGACCCGCAGCAGGTGGGGCTGGCGTACGGCGTGGTGGGCAACGGCGGGCTGAAGGTGCCCGGGCTCGTCGGGCTTGCGTGGACCGCGCCGTACTTGCACGACGGCGGGGTGGCCGTCGGGCCGGACCCGGAGGCCGACCTCGGCGTGCCCGGGACGCTGCTGCGGGGCGTCGCGCCCGACCCGGTCAACAGCCTCCGCGCCCTCATCGACCGCGACCGACGGGCGCGGGTGGTCGCCGCCAACCGCAGGAGTGCGGACCTCGCCGCAGTCCACGTAGAGGGGATCGGGCACGAGTTCTGGGTGCCGCCGGCTGAACAGGACGACCTGATTCGGTACCTGCTCGCGTTCCCCGGCCGCTGACGGCCCGCAGCGAGCGCCGGGTAGCCCCGGCGCTCGCTTCACGACGAGCGGCGGTCAGCGGCCGGCCGGCATCTCGTCCCGGCGGGTGAGGAGCCCGGCCAACGCCAGCCCGGCCCCGAGCGCCAGGAATGTGTTGCGGGCGCGGGTGTCACGGGAGAACCCGAGCAGCCACGGGGAGGCCGCGGCCGCCGCCCCGGTCCGCACGTCCAGGTCCAGGTGCCGGCGGAACGACAGCGCCGGCACCGCGCCCCACTCGGACCGGGTGAGCAGGCTCAGCCCGAGCAGCCCGCCGCTCAACAGCAACGCCAGCCGGGCCGGGGTCGGGTGGTCCGCGAACCCGGCCAGGAGCGGGGCGGCGGCCACCAGCGGCACGGCGGCCACGTCGCCCACCCCGTGCGCCTCCCGCGGGAGCACTTCGGTCGTCATCACTCATCCTCCAGTTGGTAAAGACGGTGCGGCCAGGGCCGCCCGGATCAATCCCCGAACGCGAGGGCCCCGAACCGGTCCGACCCGGCTGCGGGTGGACCCGCAAGGCGGGTGCCGCAGTTCGCGCGGCCGGACCTACCGCCGTTGTTCCGGACGGCGCGGTGTTCGCCCGCGGCGGCGGCGCCGTCGGCCCGGCCCGGACCACGCGGTTCCGGTGAGCGGCCCCGCGTCACGCCAACTCGCGGACCGCGGCCAGCCCGCGGTCGACCTCCTCCGGCGTGTTGATGATCCCGGGGGTGAGCCGGAGGTAGGCCGGGGTGTACGGTGCCGCGGTGGCGATCACCATCTTCTCGCGGAGGCGGTGCTGCGCCTCCTTGGCGGCGAACCCGCGGACCTCGAAGCAAACGATCCCCGCCGACAGTTCCTCCGCCACCGGCGTGTGGAGCGTGACGTGCTTCATCTCCGCCAGCCCCTCCTTGCACCGTCGGGCCAGCTCCCGCACCCGCGCGGCGATCGCCTCGCGGCCGAGCCGGTGGTGGAACGCGAACGCCTCGGGCAGCGACCACCGGTGCTCGAACGCCTGGAACCCGCCGGGGGTGACCGTCCGGCCCGAGACCGGCGGCTGCGGCTCCTTCTCCTCCCACGCGTCCATCGCCTCGGTGAAGCTCGGGACCGTCGGCCGCATCCGCTTCCACGCCGCCTCGCGGCCCCACAAGATCCCGGTCCCGCGGGGGCCGTACATCCACTTGTGGCACCCGCTGGCGAGGAAGTCGCACCCGAGGTCCGCCACCCGCTCCGGCTCGATCCCGAACCCGTGGACCCCGTCCACGCACAGCAGCACGCGGTCGGCCTCGTCGCGCCGGGCGTTCGTCGCGGCCAGCGCGTCGGCGATCCGCCGCAGCGGGAGCTTCACCCCCGTGTTGGAGTGGACCCAGGTGACGCCCACGACGCGCGTCGCGTCGCGGACGGCCCCGGCGATGGTCTCGACCATGCGGTCCGGACCGACGGTGGTGGACGGCTGGTCGTAGAGCTTGACCCGCCTGGCGGTCGCCCCGCTCCGCGCGCACGCCAGGCGGATCGACTCGTGGTGCGGGAAGTAGTCGTGCTCGGTGGTGAGCACCTCGTCGCCCGGCCTCAGGTCGAGCCCGTGGTACAGGGTCGCCAGCCCCATGGTCGTGCTCTCGGTGAGAGCGATGTCGTCCGGCCGCCCGCCGGCGTACCCGGCCGCGGCCTCCTGGGCGGCGGTGATCATCTTCAGCTCGTTGGGGTCGACGTACCCGACCGGGTCGGCGTCCAGCGCGCGGCGGTGCCGCTCGATGGCCTCGCGCACGGGCCGCGGGTGCGACGCGATGTACTGGGACGCGCCGAGGTGGGCGTACCGGTAGTCGAGGTCTAACTCCCGGCGGACGGCCTCCCAGTCGGCGCCGCGCTTGTGGTCACGTGTCAGAAACAACATCACCGGGACTCCTGGTCTGGTCGGAACTGCGCGACCGGTGGGGCCAGCGCGTGTCGGAGCCACCGCTGCAGGTCGCGGTCGAGGGCGTCGCGGCACTCGTCCAGCCCGTGCCGGCAGCCGGGGTAGAGGATCAACTCCTTCGGCTCCCCGGCGCGGCGGAACAGTTCGCGGGAGCACGCGTCGGGCAGGACCTCGTCGTCCGTCCCGTGGGCCAGCAGGAAGGGCCGCGGGCTGAGCCGGCCGACCGCTCCGGCACCGTAAGTCTGGCTACTCAGAGCGGCGACCGCCACGACCACGGGGCTGACGGCCCCGGCCGCGATGACCACCGCCCCGCCGAACGAGTGGCCCACGAGGGCGACACGGGTGCGGCCGACGGAGGCCAGGTGGGCCACCCCGAGGAGGACGTCGGCGACGCACTCCCCCAGGTCGCCGGGGAACCGGTAGGCGAGTTCCAGGGAGGCGACGCCGCCCGGGGCGAGGAGGGCAGCGAGCCGGGGGTAGAGGCCGCCGGCCGGCCCATTGAGCCCGCCCCCGGCGCCGAACACCCAGAGCACGGCGGCGTCCCCGCTTGGGGCGTCGTGCCACCGGCACGGCACCTCGCCGGCACTCGTTCGCAGGGTCAACCGGTCGCCCGCCCGCTCGGCACCCAGTAACTCCTGCCCGCCCGCCGTGCGTCGCGCGGCCATCCCCCACCCCCTTCCCGTTCTCAGCGTGGCCCCGCGGCGATCTCGGTGACGGCCCGGACCAGGGTGTCGATGTCGCGCCGGGCGCTGTAGAGCGAGAACGACGCCCGCACCGCCGTCGCCTCCCGCTCGCCCAGGGCGCGGAGGAGCGGCTGGGCCGCCAGTTCCGGCCCGCCGACCGCAATGCCCCGGGCATCCAGCGCGGCGATCACGTCCCTCGGCTTCCGCTTCCCGACGTTGAAGGACACGATGCCCACCCGGTCGGTGGCGGACCCGATGAGCCGCACACCGGGGACCTCGGCCAGCCCGGCGGCCGCGTACGCGGCGAGGTCCGCGACGTGCGCCGCGACCCGGGCCATGCCAACGCCGCCGAGGTAGTCGAGGGCGGCCCCGAACGCCGCGACCTCGGCCACCGCCGGGGTCCCGTCCTCGTGCCGGTACGGGAGCGGCTTGTACTCCACCTCGGTGTCGAGTCGGACGACCTTTGCCGCCTCCGACCCGCCCTCCTGGGGGCGGATTCTTTCGAGCCAATCGGGCCGACCGTAGAGGAACCCGGCCCCCGTCGGCCCGCCCATCTTGTGCCCGCTGGCGGCGAGGAAATCGCACCCGATGGCCCGTACGTCGACGGGCAGGTGCGGGGCGCTCTGGGCCGCGTCCACGACCACCGGGACGCCGCGGGCGTGCGCGACCTCGACCACCCGCTCGACCGGGGTGACGAGCCCGGTCACGTTCGACAGGTGCGTGACGGCGACCACCTTCGTGCGGCGGGAGAGCATCCCCTCGAGCGCGTCGAGGTCGACCGCGCCGTCCGGGGCGACCGGGGCGGCCCTCAGCACCGCCCGCGCCTTCCGGCAGGCGGTCTGCCACGGCAGGATGTTGGAGTGGTGCTCCGCCTCGGTGATGAGCACCTCGTCGCCCGGCCGGAGGACGCCGTCGGCGAACGCGTTGCCCAGCAGGCTGAGCGCCTCGGACGCGCCGCGGAGGAACACCACGTCCTCCGGGTCCGGGGCGTTGATGAACACGGCGACCTTGGCCCGGACGGACTCGAACTCCTCGGTCGCGCGGCGGCTGAGCAAGTGGCTCTCGTTCACCTTGGCGTACTCGCGGGCATAAAAGTGCGAGAGCCGGTCGAGGACCGGGCGCGGCTTCTGGGCGCTCGCGGCGCTGTCCAGGTACACCACCCGGTGCCCGTTGACGATCCGGCCCAGGACCGGAAAGTCGCCCCGGGGGGCGAGCGCATCGCCGACCGTCGGTCTCCGCGTCTGCGTGGCCACACGTTCCTCCCGCGTCCGATCTGGCGTGTGCGACGGACCCGGCGCCGGTCCCCGGGCGGGGCGACTCTGCTCAAGGTGCAGTTCCAGGGCCGCGTCGGTCGCCCAAGCTCCGCACACCGGGATCAGCGGGAACCCCCGACGTCGGGTGGGGAAGCGACCTGGCAGGGCCGGGGGTGCCGTTCGGCCGGCCGCGCCTCGTTCGCCCGGCACTCGTTCGAGTGCGGGGCTTTGAACCCGCGGGTGCGCGGGCAGGAGTCCGGGACCGGCGCCGCGAGGGCGGTGCTCGCCGGCGGGCTCTTGCCCGCCGGCCGTGGGGCCGTCCGGCCGAGACGGACCCGCCCCGACCGCGTCGCGGGCCGGGCACGCAAGGTGCACCGCACTAACCCGGGTTCTTCTCCGACGGGAGGGGTGAGATGAGTGCGACCACCGGCGGGCGGGCCGAGCCGCTCGAAACCGCGGCCATCATGGGCGGGCTGTACGGGGACGGGTTCATCGGCCTTCAGGGGGCGTTCGACCGTGACTTGGTGCGGGGCCTGCGGGAGGACATCGACGCCCTGTTCGCGGAGGCGCTCGCCCGGCCGGGCGGGGCGGTCGGGCGGGGGCCGAACCGGTACTACGTCGAGGTCCACCCGGAGCGGGTCCGGGCGTTCCCGGTCATCGCCTCCCACCCGTGGGTGGTGGCGGTGTGCGAGGCGGTCCTCGGCCCGGACTACAAGGTCGTCGAGGTCGGGTTCGACGTCCCCGGTCCGGGGGCCGCCCTCCAGCCGTGGCACCGCGACTTCCCGGCCCCACCGGAGACGCTCACCGGCCGGCGCCTGAACTCGTTGGCGTTCAACGTCACGGCCGTGGACGTGACCCCGGAGATGGGGCCGTTCGAGATCGCCCCCGGCACCCAGTGGGACGACCCGACCGGGTTCGAGCACGGCATGTTCCCGCCCAAGGCGCTATACTCGCGGTACGACGCCCGGGGGCAACAGAAGATGGCCCGGATGGGCGACATCTCGGCCCGGTCCGCCCTGACCATCCACCGCGGGACGCCGAACCGGTCGGACCAGCCCCGGCCCGTCCTCGTCCTCGGGGTGGACGCCCAGGACGCGCGGAACGCCGAGCGGCACGACCTCCAGGTGACCCGCGGGTATTACGAGGCCCTCCCCGCCCCGGTCCGGGACCACTTGACCTGCCGGGTCGTGGACCGGTTGGAGCCCATCGCCCAGGCGCACACCATTGAGGGGTTGGTGATGGGGGCGGCGTGACCCACGGTTCTTGGGCGGGAGCCGGCGTGTTGGCCGAGCACGTCTTCGCGGAGTGAAGCCGGAACGCCCGTTAGGGCATGGCGGCGGGTGGCCCCCGCCTGACGACGGCAACCTACCGGGCGAAGCACTTCTCGAACTTTCGCGCGAACACGCGCGAGGAACTCGCGCGAGAACAGTATCGACCGCACGGATTTCTCGGGATGGCAGGGGGTGGGGCGCGCGTGTTAGCCGGCCCAAAATTCGAGTTGCACTCGGACACCAAGTTTCACACTCCTCGAACTCGGAGGTATTAACCGGCCGGTCGACGGCGGGAGCACACAAAACCAACAACGGGTTCGACGCAGTACCTGCAACATGGGAACGCGTGGCACGCACTTGCAGGTCGCCAGAGCGTTCCCCAGTTAAACGCGACGGGAAGGCGTGGTTGACGGCCGCCGCTCTCGTTCCTAACCTTCTGGCTTCTTCACCGGAACGGAGGCGTGGCGCGATGACGTTCACGGAGGCAGTGGCGGAACTGTGGGCGAAGCACCCGAAGGCGGAGCTGAGCCCGTCGGTCAAGCGGGGCAGCGCGTTCACCCGCGCGGCCCGGCTCCAGTTCGAGAAGGACGAGGGGGGACTGTACGTCGGGCGCGACGCCGACGGGACCGAGGTGCTGGTGTACTTCAACGACGACGCGAGGGTCATCGCGTGCACCGAGATCGAGCCCGATGACGAGTGACGACCGTGGCGGATGGGGGCCGTCACGCGGCACCCAGCCCGTAAGGACTTCACGAGCGTGCGGGCCGCAGTCAACGCGGGGTCGGTCGGGAGCCCGGGCGGCGTGGGGCGACGGGGCACGCGGTCGCATGTCCCGCTGGCCAACGGGTCGCCGCCGGGCGTGTTGGCGGCGCGGGCGGTCCTGGAGGTGGACCCCAAGCGCACGCAGGCCCGGCAGAGCCTCCGCGTGCCCCCGCGGAACACCGGGCGGTGGGTCGGGGGGTGATCGACCCGCCACTCCGGTGATCCCGTCCGAGAAGGGATTTCGATTCTGTGACACGCTTCCGCCCCGCTTCGCGATCACAAATTTGAGGCGATCATGTTCGGCGGCGCGATTCCACTGGGCCAGGAACGTGTCGCCCGTCGCTCGGCAGGAGTACTCGGGATGCCGGCTTCGGCGCGGTGGACCAGCTCGCTATCCAGAGGAACGCGGCGTCGAGGTCCGGGAACCGGCCTCCAGTCCGCCAGTTGAACTGGCGCTGGTGCGGGGACGGGTGGTCGGGCTTGAAGTGGGGGCAGGTTGGTCGAAGCATGAGCGGCCGTCAGTACCTCGCGGAACTAGTCCAGCGCCTCGGGGAACTCGGGCTCGGGGGCGAAGAACCCGGCCCGGCCCAGCTCCTCAAACGCGGCCAACCACTCGTCCTCCATCCGCGGGCCGACGGCATTGATCGATGCCGCTGGCACCCGGGCCTCCAGGTGGGTCAGGCGCGACCCGAGTGACCTCCCGCGTTGCACCGCCACGTCGAACTCCGGGTTGGAACTCAGCCCCGTCCCATCACTGCGTCGAGAGCGGCGAGCCCTGTCTCATCCAGACACGTGGCCTCGGGGGCGATTCCCGCCTCAGCTTCCCAGGCCCGGTACTCGGGGGTGAGGGTGGTGAGAAACGCGTACACGGTGGTGAGCCACCCGGTGTGATTCGGGTGGCGCAGGTCGATGTCCTCGGGGCCGAACGCCACGGCCAGCAGGCCGCGGGCGAACGCCACCGGGGCGTCGGGCTCCGGTCTGCCGGATCGGCCAGCGGGGACGAGCTGCTCGAGGCTCTGAAGCCGTTGGGCCAGGGTCACGCCCGGTCCGCTTGGGTGTCGCTGAGTGGATCGTTGGCACGGAACTCTCGCTCGACGGCGGCAAGGATGCCGGCCTCGACCGCCGGGGCGAACGTAGTCGGGGTGGTGAGGTACGCCGCGGTGAGCGCGTCGATCCGGTCGCACACGCTGGTCCGGGAATGGGGAGCGCGGTGCCGGTCGGCGGTCCGCTCGGCCGCCCGCACGCGGTGATTCAACTTCATGAGCCGGCTCCGTTCGATCCGCTGCGGGCGAGCACTGCGTCGGCCTCTTCCCGCGTGGTGACAACGACCTCTTCGACGTACACCACGTGGGACCCGCCGCACCGCACGCACCGGTCCGCGGCGCAGGGCACCTGACCCTCGGGGCCAGCCACCTGACCCTCGTGTCGCACGCCGGCAGGGCGCTCGTCAGCTTCCTCAGTCGGGCCGTTAGTCGCATGGCTTCGCCTCCGGATCGGGCTGGTTGTAGGCCGTGGAGGTGGTGGCCCCGCCGCACGCGGGGCACGTCGGGAACGGGCGGACGGGCCGGTCGAGGCCGACGGGGACGGCGAGCCCGCACGCTCCGCAGTGGTGCCCGACCCAGTACCGGTGGGGCGGGTCCAGGACCCACGCGGCCAGCGCCACCGGGAGCCGGAACCCCGGGGCCGGGGGCGGGGCGCACGCCCACGACGCCAGGGCCTCGAGGGCCGCGTCGTATGGCCCGTTCAGCCTCGCCGCGAGGGCGGCCCGGAACTCCGCGGGCACGAGGGCCTGGATCTCGGCCCACGGGTCCGGCGCGGGACCGGCCGGTGCGGCGGCGGCCCGAGCGCGCGGGCGACGATCGACTCGAGGCGAGCGATGCGAACGTCGCTTCGCATGGCGGTCCTCAGGCGTACAGGCCGCGGGGACCGGGCGGGTCCTGGTCCGCGAGCCGGGCCTCCAGCGCCGCCATCCGGGCCTCCAGGTCGGCCACCTCGCGGAGCTTCATCCCGAGTTCCAGGACCGCCCTCGCGGCCCCGAGCCGGACCGTGGCGGGGGCGTCCTTCTGCAACTGGAGCAGGGTCCGGACCGCCTCGCCGGCGGCCGCGGTCAACAGGCCCGCGGCCCGGGCGACCATGTCGGTGTGGAGGGCCCGGAGCCGGTCCGTGAACGCGGGCTCGCTCAGTCTCCGGTAGATGGTCGGGTCGGTGAGCCCGCCCTGGCGGGCCGCGGCCTCGACGCTGGCCCCGCACGCCAGGGCCAGGAGCAACGCGTCCTCGTTCTTCTTCCGCTGCTCGGCCACGGTCGCTCGCTCCCTCGGGTCACAGGGGCCCGTTCACGAACTCCGCGTCGCACACGATGAGCAGGCCCCACGGGGCCAGTCGGCCGTCGGGTACCTCGGGTCGGCCCATCGCCGGGTCGTACACCAGGAGGCGGTGTCGCATGTGCCGCCCCCGCGTCAGGATTGTTCCGGGAATCATCAGGGAGAGTGCCGTTCCGCGGCCTTCCCGGTCAGCTGCTCATAGCGATACACCACGACGTCACAGTACCGCGGATCGAGTTCGAGGAGCGCGGCACTCCGCCCGGTCTGCTCGGCGGCGACCAGCGCGGTGCCGCTCCCGGCGAACGGGTCCAGGACGGTGCCGCCCGGGGGGCACGAGTTGCCCAGCAGGTACGCGAACAGGTCCACGGGCTTCGGGGTCGGGTGGTCGCTGTTCTTCACCGGCTTGTCGAACTCGAGGACCGTGGACTGGCTGCGGTCCGAGAGCCAGGTGTGTGCGGCCCCGTCGGCCCAACCATAGAGGACGGGCTCGTGCCTCCACTGGTAGTCCTGGCGGCCGGGCACGATGACCGACTTGACCCACACGAGCCCCTGGCGGATGGTGAGCCCGGCGTCGGCACAGGCGAGGCGGACCGGCAGGGCCGTGAGGTCCGCGTGGAACAGGTAGAACGACCCGCCGGGCTTGAGGTGCACACCCGCGTCCGCAGGGGTCGCGCACTATGAACGGCTGACGGGGTAACGGTTTGGGGCTACACCGA
>NZ_JBHYGG010000005.1:0-27989 GCF_051859125.1 Gemmata sp. | reverse complement strand
GCGCCGAGCGAGGGGTGAGCGTGAACCCTCGCTCGGCGCTCGGGCTCGGACCAACCGCCGGGTTTTGGGCCACGCTCACCCGGCGCTCGGGCTCGGGCTCGGACCACGATTTCTCCACTCATTCTCGTATTGTGTCTGCCCGTCAGCGCTCAATCGCCCTGAGCGTTCAGGTCTGCACCTCTATTCGACTCCAGCGTCGGGTACACGGCCATTGGTTCGCCCTGCTGGTGGAGGGTGTAGTTCACCGCTGCCGCGACGGCGTCCTCGTGCCACAAGTACCGCGTACTGCCGTGCTCAGTCCACCGCTTGCGGTTCGGGTCCTCGAAGCCCGCCCCGTTCAACCGCTTGCTCGCGTTTGCCTTGCACCCGCGCATTACGAACTCGGGCTCCCGGGCCGCCGATACGACCAGGTGTACGTGATTCGAGCGGACGTGGAGTGCGAAGACGTGCCAACCGCGGAACTGGCACTCGTCGATGATCGCGTCGCGGACGGTGTCGCGCCGCGGGGCGTCGAGGGTGTACGGGGGTTGCGTCATCCGCTCGCGGGCGATTGTTTGGAGTTCCAACGCGGGCGGGAGCCACGGCATGCCGACGGTGTTGTGCTCCCGGTCCACTGAGCCCGGTGCGTCGCCGTGGAGCCACGTCCCGTAGGTGCTGAACGTGATGAAATAAGCCAGTGGGCGATCTGGCATGGCGGCACCGGAACGTGATCGTTCACCTCGGTTCCGGTCCGAGCCCGAGCGCCGAGCGAGGGTGCGCGTGAACCCTCGCTCGGCGCTCGGGGTCGGACGAAGAAGACGAAGCAGGCCGACGTGACGCGCTACTGCCCGGCGTGCTGCCAGTGGATGTCGATGCGGGCGTGGGGCGGGTGGTCGCCGGTGGCCATGGCCTGGTACGCCTCGCGGCCGTGCTCGCTCAACTGCGGGAGCGCGGAGAGCGGCACCAGGGAGAGTTCGCGGTAGAAGCAGATGTCGTCGGGGAGCGCCGCGGGGGCGACCTCGACGCCGGGCAGCGCGTTGGCCGCGAGGTCGCGCAGCTCGTCGCCGGCCGGGCCGGGCGGCACGCCCAGCACGAACGTCTCGTAGTGCCCGCCCGGGCCGCCCTTCGCGCCCAGCTCCGGGGCCGCCCCCTCGTAGGCCTCGGCCAGCAGCGCCTCGGCGTCGCCCTCGGACCGGTACCGGAAGAACACCATCGCCGGGTCGGCGTGGTCGAGGTGCCTGTCGAGGAACTCGCGGGACATGCGGAGCAGGATCTCGCGGAAGATCGGCCCCTTGTCGTTGGGGTGCAGGCACACGCTGCCGACGCTCTTGAGCTTCCGCTTCACCTCCTTCTGGAGCCCCTGCTCGAACGTCAGGAGCTCCTCGGGGGCGAGGCCGGCGAGGAACTGGTCGGCGGCCTCCTCGAGCGTCGAGCACCCCGGGGGGAGGATGAGCTTGCCGCCCACGGGGGCCGACGACTGGGGCGCGGCGGCGGCCAGTTGCGCGTGCATCTCGCCCAGGCTCCCGCGGCAGAAGTTGATCTCCCGCAGGTATTCGGGGGCGTTGCCCAGGAGCTTGCGGTACAGGGCCAGGCAGTTGTCGGCGACGTGCAGCTTGATCCGCTTGCGGGGGTACTCGCTGAACAGCTCGACGATCTCGGCGGCCCGGCTCGCGCGGCCCGCGTTGAGCGCGCCGATGGCGGTCACCAGCTTGGTCCACAGGGCGCGGACGTCCTTCTCCAGCAGGTCGCGGACCGGGGCCAGGGCGTCCACCTGGAGCTTGAGCTTGTCGGTGACCTGGCGGACCGCCTCCTCGGCGGCCGGGAGCCGGAACTGGGGCACCTCGATGAACGTCGCGGCCATCATCCCGATGTGGCCCTCGGCGTCCTTCACCAGCCGCTCGTGCCGGGCCGCGAGCGGGGCCACGACCAGCCCGGGGGCGGCCCCGTCCTCGGCCGCGTCCGGCTTGCCGACGAGCTTGAGCAACTCGTCGAGGACGGTGCAGGCGGCGACCGCGTCGAACTTGCCGCCGGACGGGGTGTTGGTGCGGAGCGGGTTGATGATCGCGTCGACCACCCGGTCCGGGTCCTCGCGGAGCGTCTCCTGGACCGCGCCGCGGAACTCCTCGGCCATCGTCTCCAGGTCGAACTGCCGCTCGGTCCACTGCTGGGCCAGCCAGGTCGCGATCGGCTCGTGCAGGTGGGCCGCGTCCTTGGCGGTCCACCGCTGGATCTGCCGCTGGGCGAACCGGCACGTCGCGGCCGCCAGCATCTCGGGCCGGGGCCACGACAGGCGGAACAGGCCGAACGTCTGGCACGTGGCCCCCGAGACCGGCACCGCCTGGGCCAACTTGTCGCGGCCCTCGTCGGCGACGCGGCCGACCGGGGTGAGCACCTCGTTGAACAGGGCGCGGGCCGCCAGCCCGGCGGCCGCCGCCTGGGACCGCGGGGCCACGGCCCTGGGCAGCGGGAGCACGGCGACCCGGGAGAACGGCGGCTCCGAGTCCACCACGGGGGCCTCGGACTTGTCGAACGTGGTCTGGTAGACCCCCTTCTTCGCCTGGTAGTGGTGCAACTCGGTGAGCGCCGCGTAGGCGTTCCCCAGGGCCGCGCCGCGGTTCGCCTTGGACGCCGGCGGGGCGAAGAAGACGCCGTTGATCTCCGGCTTGAAGTACCCGACCTGCCGCATCTCGTGCCGCAGCAGGAACGCGACGTCCAGGAACATGCCCGCCCCGGTCCCGCCGGCGAGGCCGGTGACGATGTACGCCCGGGGCCGGTTCGTCCGCAGCCCGAGCCTGGTGTTCTTGTGCGCCTCGGCGACCGGCCCCTCGATCATGAACGCCTCGATCTCCTGCCGGACCCGCTGGGCGATGACCCGGTAGTGGTCGAACAGCGCGAGCCGCCCGAACGCGCGGACCCCCTCGGCGGCCGCCGGGTTCCGCGGGAGCCGGTACAGCGCGCCCGGCGGCATCCACGGGTCGACCGGCGGGAGCGAGTCCCGCTGGAGGTAGTGCCCCGGGCGGTTGAGCCGGGCGAGGACGGCCTCGTGCGGGGCCAGCCCGTCGGGGTGGTCCGGCGGGTTGTTGGGGACCGCCTCCGGGTCGGTGTCGATGTACAGGTACCGGACGTTGGGCACCCGGTCGGTGTGGGTGTACCGGTCGCAGATGAGCTTCTTGAGGGCCTCGACGACCCGCTTGCCGGTCTGCCCGATGGCCAGCACCAGGGCCGGGAACAGGACGCCGTCGCCGGTCTTCTCCGGCGGCGCGATCCCGAGGCTGCCCATCCGCCCGGTCTGGAAGATGACCGGCCGCTGGAGCGTCATGGCCGGGTTCGAGCCCCCGGGGTGAGCGGTCGACGGGGTGACGAGCCGGGCCCCGAACCCGGCGGTCGGCAGCGGGGTGCCGCCGTGCGGCCGGGCCTGCACCAGCGGCGGGAGCCGGCCGGGCTGCGGGGTCTCGTTGTTCTTCGCCTGGGGCGGGGCCTCGCCGAGCCGGCCGGGGCCGCCGGGGGCCAGTCGGGTGAGCTGCACGGAGCTGGGCGGGTTGGGCCCGGCCGGGTCCAGGGCCAGCTCAGCGACCGTCGGCGAACTCGAGCGGCCGGGCGGCCGGAGCTGCGACGGGGCCGGGGCCATCGGCTCCCGCTGCGACGCGATCAGTTGCGCGAGCGGCGACCCGGACAGCTTCAGCGCCCGGACCATCTCGCCGCACGTCGGGTACCGGTCGTCGGGCTTCTTGCTCAGCCCGCGGCCGATGATCGCCGCGTCGCTCTCCGACAGGCCGCTCAGGTCCGGCGTGCCGTTCATGTGCTGCATCAGCAACTGGCGGGTGTTGGTGCCGTTGAACGGGCGGTTGCCGGTGAGCAGCTCCTGGAACACGATGGCGAGGCTGTACTGGTCGGAGAACCGCGACACCCACCCCTCGAACGTCTCCGGGGCGGCGTACACCGGGGTGACCCCGCCGGTGACCGCGGCCCGCACCCCTTCGAGCACCTTGGCCAGGCCGAAGTCGGCGACCTTGACGTGGTTGTGGACCAGGAACAGGTTCTGCGGCTTGATGTCGAGGTGCTGGATCTGGTACTGCGTGTTCATCAGGTCCAGGGCCTCGGCGGCCTCGGCCATGTACCCGAGCAGCTCCTCCCGCGGCACCCCCTGGAGCCCCTGCCCGCGGCACTCGCGGAACCGGTCCCACAGGTTGCGGTCCGCCAGCTCCATGATGATAATGAGCTGGCCGTCGATCTGGTCGTACCGCTCCAGGGACAGGATGTACGGGTGGCGGATCTCCCGGACCCGCTTCATCGCCTTGAGTTCCTGCTC
The DNA here is from genome assembly GCF_051859125.1 of Gemmata sp. Taxonomy (NCBI): domain Bacteria; kingdom Pseudomonadati; phylum Planctomycetota; class Planctomycetia; order Gemmatales; family Gemmataceae; genus Gemmata; species Gemmata sp. The sequence continues at coordinate 23,701 of NZ_JBHYGG010000005.1, read as the reverse complement.
GGCCGGCCGGCTGTCCTCGTCCATCGCGTCGAGGTCGCCGAACACGAACTTCGCGGCCTTGTGCAGCCCCCCGGGGGCCTCGACCTTCCACACCTCGCCGAACCCGCCCCGGCCGAGGCGCTCGATCAGCTTGTACCCCAGCAGTGGGGCAGGGAGTTCTTCCTGGCTGACCAGACGGACCGGCATCTGTGGACCGCCAGAAGGGGTGTGGCGATTTGGTCAGATGGTGCCCCGGGCGCGCACGACGAACCCGGTAGTGGCTCAACTAACCTTTTAGCTCAGGGTAACAGGTTTGGCAACAAATGCACCAGAGGAACAGAGCGGGTTCCGTCCGGGCGCGAATCCCGGCCCCGCACCCGGCCGCCTCGTCGCCATCTCGATCAAGCAGCCGTGGGCGGCCCTGCTCGTGGCCGGCGTAAAGACCGTCGAAGTCAGGACTTGGTGGACCGCCCGCCGGGGCCGGGTGCTGATCCACGCCGCGAAGGTGCCCGACGACCGGCCCGAGGGGTGGGCGCTCGTCACCACCCCGGAACTGCGGGAACTGGCCGCATTACGCGGCGGCATGATCGGCGTGGGCGACCTGATCGACTGCGTGCGGTACCCCACGCAAGAGGCGTTCGCCGCCGCGGCCGCCGGGCACCGCAACGCCCCCGAGTGGTTCCGCCCCGCCGGGCTCCACGGGTTCGTGTTCCAGAACCTCCGCCCGATCATGTATCATGCGTGCCCGGGGAAAACGATGTTCTTCACGGTGAACGCCATTACGCTCGCGTAGGGTTGCGACCGGCGGTCTGCTTCTCTTGGAAGGATTCACTCTGCTATGGGCACCAAGACAGGGCTCCTCGTGAGCGTGCGGTCGGCGGACGAGGTGGCAGCGGCGCTGGCCGGCGGGGCCGACCTGATCGACGTCAAGGAGCCGGCGAAGGGGTCGCTGGCCCCGGCCGAGGCCGAGGTGGTCGCCGCCGTCATCGACGCCGTGAAGGGGAAGGTGCCGGTGAGCGCGGCGCTGGGCGAGTGGTCGCCGAACGCGCTGACCGAGGCCCACTGGCACATGGAACTGAAGCTCAACTACGTGAAGTGGGGGCTGGCGGGGTACTCGCCGGCGCCGGGCTGGGGCGAGGACCTGCTCGACACGCGCCGCGAACTGCCCGTCGGCATGGAGATGGTCGCGGTCGCCTACGCCGACTGGGAGCGTGCGAAGTCGGTGCCGCCGGCGGAACTGGCGAAGTTCGCGAAGCGGTTCCGGTTCAAGGCGTTCCTGATCGACACCTGCGTGAAGGACAGCAAGACGCTGCTCGACTTCATGAAGCCGGACGAGATCCAAGAGCTGGTCGAGAGCCTGCAGCGGGTGTACACGACGGTGGCGATCGGCGGGTCGCTGCGGCCCGAGCACCTGAAGCCGCTCAAGAGCGTGACGCCCGACTTCTACGCGGTGCGGTCGTCGGTGTGCGCCGCCGGGAAACGCGAAGGCGTGATCGACGAGGCCCGCGTCAAGAAGTGGAAAGACACCATCGGTTGACCAACCGCCCGGCGAGCCAGAAGCATTGCACATGACCGACCACCCGTTCCTGTCGCTCGTCGTTGAGGCGCTGAACCTCATGCACCCGCGGTTCGCCGCGGCGCACGGGCGGGAGTACCCCCCGGCCGAGGCCGACGAGCCGCCGGCCGCCCGCAAGGCCCGCGAGCGCTCGTTCGTGATGGAGTTCTACTCCGAGTTCCGCCGCATGTGGGACCGGGCGGCCCCCGTGCAGCGCGGCCTCGGGCACGTTCTCGTGCAGGGCGACCCGGACGCCCCGGCCCGCCAGCCGGACCTGCTGTTCTGGCAACTCGGCGAGCGCGGCCAGGGCGACCGGCGGCTCGCGGCCGTGTCGCTGGTGTTCCGGTCGAACCCCGCCGCGGTCGCCGCCGACCTGAAGCTGCTCGCGCGCTTCCGCGACCTCGGGTACTCGCTGGCGGTGTGCGTGCTGATCGGCAAGGCAACTGATCCCGACCCCGAGCCGACCCCGGGCGTCACGCCGGTGCGGTTCGACGTCGAGAAGTGGCAGGTCGTTGGTTGAGCGATCCGGCGCGACTGGTGTGGCTGTCCGGAGCACCTGTGTTCGGCCCGAAGGGCGGGGGCGTGACGGTGGACGGGTCCGGGGTCGCAACGGCAGACGACATGGTTCACCTCCTCCCGTAACGTAGCGGCCTACCGAACCTGTGGGGTTCGCATGGGTCCGAGCCCGAGCGCCGAGCGAGGGTTCACGTTGCCCTTCGCTCGGCGCTCGGGCTCGGACCAAGACACCACGGTTCCGGTTCCTTCGGACCTGGTATCACTCCTTGCCCAGCACCAGATCGGCGACCCAGCACCCGCGGGCGTGCGGCGCAGCGGCGCGGCAGTGCGCCAGCACGGCGTCGCTGTCGCACCCAGCATCTTGGAGCGCGTCCGCCAGAATCGGCATCGCGCCGAAGTCGCGGGACTCGTACATCTGACGGGCGAGCGCGAGAGCGGTGGGCGTGCGCCACTCGGGCGCGAACGCCACGGGGCGGAACGGGTTCCCGACGATGTCGCGGAGCAGCACGACCTGCTCGGCCTGCTCCGCGGCGACGGCCGCCTGGTACGCCGCGGACCAGAACCGCCGCCCGGCCGCGGCCGCCTGGTAGCTCGCGCACTGCGAACTGGAAAGCGGCAACCGGTCGTGCCGGTCCAGTGCCCACTTCACCGCGAGGGCGTGAAAGTTGGGCGCGGCGGTGTGCCGGTCGATCCGCTCGCGGGCCTCGGCCACCCCGCGCGGGTTCAGGAGCCCGTCGGCGTGGAGTTCGGCCGCCTCGACCCCGTGGCGCAGGTCGTCGTGGGGGAGCGCGTCCCAGATGCGGCGGCAGCACGCGCACGCGAACAGCCGCCGCTTCCGGTCGGACAGGTGCGCGAGCGCGAACTCCCGCACCGTGCGGTCGATCGCCGTTGCCGCCAGCCACGCCGCCTCGGTCATGTGCCGTGCCCCCGCGCGGCGTCACTTCTTCGCCCACTTGCCGTCGGCCCCGAGCACCAGCGTCACCTTCAGGTCCGGGAGCCGGAACTCCTCGATCCGCCACGCGCCGTCCTTCTTGCGGGCGGTGTACTCGGCGGCCCCCTCGTACGCCCCCTCGGCCTTGAACGTCACGGTGCCGGTCGCGGTGCCGCCGTCCACCGTGGCGGTGCAGTCGGTGATGTACTCCCGGTGGATGGCGGTCGAAACCGGGCGGTACGACCCGTCGAGCCGCTTCGGCCCGCAGATCGCGCCCGCGAGCTTCACCGGGTTCGGCTGCTCGCTCGCGTACCGGAACGACTTCGCCTCGGGGTCGGGGACCAGGTTCAGGACGACCCAGGTGAGCGAGTCGCCGTTCTTGGGCGCGGCCCCGGCGGGGTTCCCGCCCTGCATGATACCGATGAGGTCCTCGGCCGGGAGCCCGGCGGCCTCGGGGATGAGTTTCTTCGCCCGCGTGACCGTGAACGACCCGTCGTCGGCCGCGGTCCAGCCCAGGCACACCGTCACCACGAGAACCAGCCCGACCACCTTGACTCGTGACATGATTGACCCGCCCCGGAGGTGAATAGGCAGCGTACGCCGATTGTACCCGATCCGCGGGGCCGGGGGTGGAGAAAGCCGGTCGGGGTTGCGTCGCCCGCACGCGCGCCGCAATACTTGGGCCGACCCCCAGATCCGGACAAGGACGCCCCATGACCCGCAGACTCGCCGCTACTTCCGTTGCCGTTGTCGCCGCCGGGCTCGTGCTCGCCGCCGCGGCGCGCCCGACCCCGATCACCGCCCAGCCGCCCGCAACGACCGCCGCGCTCCAGCCGCCGGTCGCCGCGGCCCAGCCGGGCGAGTCGCTCGACGGCACCTGGGAACTCGTCTCCGTCATCGAGGACGGCAAGGCGGTCCCGCTCGACATCGTGAAGGCGACGATGATCAAGGACGCCCGCATCGTCATCAGCGGGCCGACCGCGGCGCTGGTCCGCCCGGACGGCAAGCTCCGCACCCTGGCGTTCGTGACCGACCCGAAGGCGAGCCCGAAGACCGTGGACATCGCCGGCGAGATGCGGGTCGGAGGCAAGGGCATCTACATGCGGGACGGCGACGTGCTCATGGTCTGCACCCGCGGGTCCGACACCGAGGCCCGGCCGACGGTGCTCGCGTCGCTCAGCGGCAGCGACACGTTCATGATGACGTTCCGCCGCGTGGCCGCCGCGACCCCGCCGCAGCCGCAGCCGCAGCCCGTCGCCGCGGCCCGGCCGGCGGCCCCGCTCGTCCCGGCCGAGGACAGCGTGCGGAAGACGCTGATCGGCACCTGGGGCCACCAGACCGAGGACCAGATCGTGAAGGTCACGTTCAACGCCGACGGCACGTTCGCGGTGGCGAAGACGTACAAGAAGGGGTTCAAGAAGGTGTTCGACCACGAGGACCGGCTGAGCGGGACGTGGCGGCTCAAGGACGGCGAGGTGACGCTCAGCGTGACCGCCTCGACCATCCGCGAGGACCAGGGCCAGGTGTACGCCTACCGCATCTCGTCGATCAACGAGACCGAGGTGATCTACGTCGACCAGATGTCGGGCCAGCGCCGCATCGAGTGGAAGCTGCGGTGAGTGGGACGATTGCGGGTGGGGCAGGACGGCTGGCCTGCCTCCGGCGGTTGGTGGCAGGCAAGAATGCCTGCCCCACCGGACAAGACACGAAGTGCGCGGCCTCCGGTCCGAGCCCGAGCGCCGAGCGAAGGTCGACGCCCACCCCTCGCTCGGCGCTCGGGCTCGGACACACGAGCCTCCTCACACGTCGAGCCCGACGGCGCGCATGAGCGCCAGGCCGTTGCCGTGCGCCACGACGCCGGGCCGCATCGTGTAGTCGAACTTCAGCTCGCCGCCCGCGAACCCGTCGCAGAAGTGGACGTTGACCGTGCCCGGGAGCCGCTCGGCCACGCCCGTCAGGCTCAGGTCGTGCGTCGTCACGAACCCGATTGCGCCGGCCGCGAGCAGCGCCTTCAGCACCCCCTCGGCCCCGGCCACGCGGTCGGCCGAGTTCGTCCCCGAGAAGATCTCGTCGAGCAGGAACAGGAGCGGCGGGTCGTTCTTGTGTGCGAGGTCGAGTACCTGCCGCACCTTCGTGACCTCGGCGTAGAACCGCGACCGCCCGGCCTGGAGCGAGTCCTGCACCCGCATCGTCGCCCCCAGCGCGAGCGGGCTCAGGGCGAACGACTCGGCCCGCACCACGCCGCCCGCCAGCGCGAGCACGGCGTTCACGCCGACCGCCCGCAAGAGCGTGCTCTTCCCGGACATGTTCGAGCCGCTGATGAGCAGCAACCGCGGGCCGTTTGCGCCGCCGAGCGTCACGTCGTTGCGGACGCACTTCGCGGCCGGGATCAGCGGGTGCCCGACGCCGACCGCCGCGACCCGGGCCGGGCCGGCTTCGACGGTCGGGAACACGTCGGTCGGGTTCTCGTAGGCGTACCCCGCGAGCGACGACAGCGCCTCGACCTCGGCGACCGCCCGCAGCCACCGGCCGACCGCCGGGCCGGACCGCACGCGCCACGCTTCGAGCTTGAACGCGAAGCGAATGTCCCAGAGCCGCAGGACCGCGACCGGGATGAACAGCGCGTTCCGCCGCGAGTTGTACCACTCCAGCAGCACCCGCAGTTCGCGGATCTGCGCCGACGCGGTGGCGCCGCCGGCCGCGAGCCCGGCCTGGAGTTCCTTGAGGCGCGCCGCCGTGAACGGCTCGCGGTGGACGCGGGCGAGGAGCGCTTCGAGCAGCGACAGGTGCCCGGCGGCCGGCTCCAACGGGGCGAGGACGCGCCGCGCCCACGGCAGCAGTTGCGCCGCGAGCACGAGCGACGGCAGCCCGAACACGAGGACCGGCAGCGACGGCAGACCGGCGACCAGCCACCCGAGCCACGCGGCGACGTTCCCCCAGCCCGCCACCTCGACCGCGACCCGCTTCCACGCGGGCGGGGCGTCGGCCGCGGCGCCCCCCCACGCGACGAGCGGGGCGTAGTCGGCGGGGGGCACGTCGGCCCCGGCGACCGCGACCGCTTCCCGCAGGTCGAGCCGCGTGCGCAGGTCGGCGACCGCGTCTTGCCGCGCTTTCACCTCGGCGGGCGAAGCGGGGGCGGCGAGCCACGCCGCGAGGGCCTCCTCGCCGACGGCGGTGCGGCACACGGTCAGCCGCTCGAAGAGCGACCCCGGGCCGAACAGGTCGAGGTCGGCGGCGTAGGGGTGGTCGTCGGTGAGGAACCGCGCGCCGTCGGCCGCGCCCGCGGGGCTGCCGGCGAGCCGCTCGGCCCCGGCGGCGTAGAACGCGGCCGACCGCTGCGTCCACGCGAGCCGCCCGCGGGTCATCTCGAACGTCGCGACGAGGTACACGAACGCCGCGAGCGGCCCGAGCGCGAACCACGGCGACAGCAGCTCCGTGCCGAACCCGACGCCGGCGACGACGAGCCCGAGCGCGAACACGCCGAGCCGCACGTAGCTGAGGGTTTCGAGGCGCCGCGTCAGCAGAGTCGCGGCGGCCCGGCGTGCGGCCAACCGCTCGGCGTAGACGGTCGCGGGGGAGAGGGTATCGGGCACGCGGTTGGGTTCCGGCGAGCGGGGGGCGTAACGCCCCCCGAGTGAAGTGCGACCGAAGGACAGGACCTCGGGGGCTCACGCCCCCGGCACGCCGGTCCCGGACAGACTCTCCTTGTAGGAGTCGATGGCGCGGCGCATCCCCTCGTCGAACTGCACGCGGGGCGCGTACCCGAGTTTGGTGCGGGCCTTGGCGATCGAGAAGTCGAGGTTCAGCCCCGCGAACTTGAGCTGGGCCTGGGTGATCCGCGGCGGGTGCGGGCGGTTCTCGCGGCGGAACTTCGACTCGCGCCAGTTGGCGAGGACGCGGGCCAGCCACACGGGCACCGGCGGGAACTTCTTGGGCCGCTTGAGCCCGAGCCCGTCGGCCAGGGCCTCGAAGAACCGCCGCTTGGTGACGTGCTCGCCGTCGGTGACGTTGAAGATCTCGCCGACCGCCGCGGGGCTGTCGATCGCGAGGGCGATCGCGTCCACGAGGTTGCCGACGTAGGTGGTGTTCATCGCGTACCGGCCGCGGGCGATGTACATGACGCTCCCCTCGGCGAGCCGCTTGGCGATGCGGGGCAGGAGCGTGCGGTCCCGCGGGCCGTACACGAACCCGGGCCGCAGGATCGTCACCGGCACCTGCTGCTTGCGGTGGTACTGGAGCGCGAGCCGCTCGGTCTCGACCTTGGACTGCGTGTACCCGTCGATGTGCTTGTCCGGCAGCGGCTCGGTCTCGTCGGTCTGGTAGTGGTGGCGGGCCTCGTACACGCCGAGCGTGCTCACGTGCACGAACCGGTGCAGCGGCCTCCCGAGGGTCGCGTCGAGCAGCGCCCGGAGCCCCTCGACGTTCACCCGGCGGTAGTCGTCGAGCGGCCCCCAGTCGCCGACCTTCGCGGCGCAGTGGACGACCACGTCGGCCCCCTCGACCGCCGGCTTCAGGCTCGCCGGGTCGGACAGGTCGCCGCGGACGACCGTGACGCCGAGCCTCTCCAGGGCGGCGGTGTCGGCCCCCGGGCGGGCGAGGACCCGGACCGTGTCCCCGCGGGCGACGAGCGCCTCGGCGACGTGCGACCCGACGAACCCGGTGGCCCCCGTCACAAGAACTGTGTGCGGCATGTGCTGGTCACTGTGAGGTCGGGCCGCGCCCCGCGGTCGGAGGGCGACGCCGAGACGGCGGTGCGATCAGCAGATGTTGTGCGTGCGGCGGGCGCTCGCGGCAAGGTTCGGGAACGGGGGACGTGCCGGGGATCGGGGAGCCCCGGGTGCGATTCACGCCGCCCGTGCGGCTACGAGCCGGAGCTTGGCGGCCCGCGGGAGTTTCTTGATCGCGGCCTCGCGGCGCAGCGCCGGCCCGCGGCCCTTGGCGGGCTCGGTGTGGACCAGTTCGACCGGCCCGCGGCTCCGCGTGTACTTCGCCGCCGTGCCCGCGTTGTGCTGGCCGACGCGCCGCGGCACGTCGGTCGTCACGCCGGTGTAGAGGGTGCCGTCGGCGCACCGCAGCACGTACACCCACCACCTCGGCTTCTTCGCTGCCACGGTCCCCTCCCCTCCCCCGCGGTCACCCGCGGGGCCGCCGGCCGGGGCCGGCCGGCGGCCCCGTACCGCCGGCCGATAGCCGCCGCCGCACCGCCTCGGCGAACGCGCCCACCGCCGGGTGGTGGTCCACGCCGGCCCGCCGGACCAGGAAGATACTCGACTTTCCGACTTCGGGCGAGAGCACCCGCTCGGTCAGGTCCGGGTGGGCGTAGTCGCCGGCCCGGCCGAGCAGCAGGAGGCTCCCGAGCCCGTGGAGCACGCACCGCCGCAGCACGTTCGCCTGCCGGGCCTCGACCCACTGCGGGCCGCTCTCGTGGAGCCGCAGCGCGGCCAGCGCCGCCGGGTTCGGGAAGTCCCGCAGGTTGGCCTCGGGGAACAGGACGTGGTGCCCGGCCAGGTCCCGGAGCCGCACCCGGCGGCGGCGGGCCAGCGGGTGGTCGGTCCGCACCACCAGAAGCACGTCGAGGGCGTACCACGGGTCGCACGTGAGCCGCGGGTGCGCCTTGCGGGTGAGCGCGGCCGGGGTGAACCCGATCTGCGCCCGCCCGTCGTCCACCGCCCCGGCCACCTCGTCGGTGTCCATCTCCAGGAACGCGAACCGGACCCGCGGGTTGGCCCTCACGAACTCGGCGACGCACGGGACCAGGTCCTCGCCGAGTTGCCGCGGGGTGCCGGCCACGGTGACCCGCACCTCGGCCGCGTCGAGGGCCGCCCCGAGCCGGGCCGCGAGCCCGTCCACGTTCGTCAGGCACGACGCGGCCAGGGTGTGGAGCAGCCGCCCGGCCTCGGTCGGCACGCACCCCCGGTTGTCCACCTCGAACAGCTTCCGGCCCAGGTGCTTTTCCAGGGCGTGGACGAGCTTCCACACGGTCGGCTGCGCGACCCCGAGGGCCGCGGCCGCCGCCGAGAAGCTCCCGAGCCGGGCCGTCTCGCAGAACCCCCGGAGCTGCGCGAGCGACGTCTCCTTGTACGGCGTGGGCATGAGAGTCCCGTGAGCGTGTGGTATAGCCCGGAGCTAGTACCGGTCGTCAGGAATTATACCGCACGTTCACCTTGAGGTCGCCCCCCGCGGGCGTGATAATGCCCACGCCCGAGCCCTCCCGCACGGGCCCCCTCCCCCGCGGTCATCCATCCCCGCTCCCGGGGCGCGCCGATCGGCGCGCCGCCCCGCGGGGGCTCATTTTCTCAGGGAGTCGACGATGTCCTTCGGCACGGAATCCGGGCGCGGCCGCAGGGCCGGCGCGCGGGGCTTCACGCTCATTGAGTTACTGGTCGTCATCGCCATCATCGCCGTCTTGATCGGCCTGCTCCTGCCCGCGGTCCAGAAGGTCCGCGAGGCGGCCGCGCGGATGAAGTGCCAGAACAACCTGAAGCAGATCGGCCTGGCGCTGCACAACTTCCACGACGCGAACCAGAAGTTCCCGGTCGGCCAGAACCAGGACGGGATCGGGGTGCGGGCCAACTGGAAGGTGCGGGTGTTCCCGTACCTGGAGATGGGCACGGTGTACAACGCCCTGTTCGCGGCCACCGCGACCCCGAACATGCTCTCGGCCGCCTCGGACGCGGTCCTCAAGAACCAGGCGTTCCCGGCGTGGAAGTGCCCGTCGAGCAGCCTGCCGGACTTCTACACCGACACCGGTGCGGGCACCTACGGCACCTCGTTCTCGAACAACTTCAACGGGGTCGGCGGCCGCGGCCACCAGATCGCCGCGTACATCGGCATCTGCGGGGCGACCCCCGACCCGGGCGGCAACTCGGGCCGGGTCGCCACCAACGGCGGGTACGGGTTCGTGGCCGACAACGGGATGCTCCTGTGCGACGAGTCCACGACCCTGACCGCCTGCACCGACGGCACCTCGAACACGATGCTCGTCGGCGAGCAGTCCGGGAAGTGGGGCACGCTGGACAACCGGAGCCGGTACTTCAGTGCGTGGGGCGGGCACAGCATCCGCAGCGGGACGGCCCCGGGGACGTACACGGTCAAGTGGATGGTCGCGACCGCGCCGGCGGGGTCCAACCACGACTACTACGGGAACGGGACGACCACCATGCGGTGGCTGCCGAACTCCGCGACCGGGTCCGGTGCCGACTACCCGCACTCCATGAACACCACGCTCAACTCGTTCCACGTAGGCGGGGTGAACACCCTCCTCGCCGACGGCGCGGTCCGGTGGCTGTCGGACAACGTGACCTCGGCCACGCTGCTCCGGCTCTGCGCCCGCGACGACGGCCAGTTGATCAGCGACTACTAAGCCCCGCGCTTCGCTTACCCTCATCTCGATTCATTCGCGAGGTCCGTCATGTTCCTGAGTCGATCCCCCGCTGCCGCCCGGCGCGCAGCGGCTTGCTTGCTCGTGTCGGTCGCCGCCCTGCTCGGGTGCGACCCCCCGGAGACGCCGAAGGGGACGGTGTCGGGCACGGTGGTGTACAAGGGGAAGCCGATCACCGGCGGCGAGGTCGAACTGTACTGCGAGGCGGCCGGCGTCGGGGCGAACGTCCCGATCGACGAGTCGGGGCGGTTCGCGCTGGCCATCCCGATCGCCGCCGCGACGTACCAGGCGTGCATCAACCCGCCGCACGCGCATCCCGGCGAGGAGGTGCCCCCGGCCCGCATGCGGGCGTTCCGCGAGGTCCCCGCCAAGGCCCGCGCCCTGAAGACCAGCGGGCTGACGGTGACCGTGAACAAGGGCGCCAACGACGTGACGATCGAATTGAAGGACTGACGGCGGGCGAGCGGCTTCGAGCCGTTCTCAGCTCCCGGTCCCGAACGCGGCGCGCTCCACGTCCTTCCGGTCGATGCGGGGCGTGCCGCCGGGTTGCTCGCACACACGCGCTGCGTAGTGGACCGCGAACCGGGCGCACTCGCGCAGCGGCCGCCCTTCGAGGTGCAGACACACCATCGCGGCGGTGAACGAGTCCCCCGCTCCGACCGTGTCCACGACCTTCGCCGGTACGCCGGGCTCGTTGGCGCTCGCTTCTTGGTAGGACTCGACGCACCGCTCGTTATCGAGAATCGCACGCCGTTGATACACGAGTGCGCCGGCGCTCCCCTTCGTCAGGCACACGATCTCTTTGCTCCCCCGGAACTTCGCCAGTTGGCCGAGCACATCGAGGTCGTTGTTCCAGTTCAGGTCGAGAAGGCCGACGACGAACGCCAGTTCCTCGTCGCTCAACTTGCACCAATTGGTATCCCGTAGGCTGGAGAGGATAGTTTCCCGGTCGTAGAAGGTCCCTCGCAGGTTCACATCGAACACTACAATCGGGCGGCGTGCTTCGTCCTCGTTGACCCACGGCAACAATTCCAGGGGGCGTCCCGATCCGGCAATTCCCCAAGCGTTCCCTATGAACCGTCGAAGGGTTTCACGCGACCAGACGCTGCGTTGAACGAGGGTGCCGAAGCATAGGGCTGGTGTGCGCGAAAGGATTCGGGCCGTGTGCTCGTCCCAGGCGATGTGGTCCCAGGCGACGTTCTCGGTGATCGTGTACGTCGGCACCGCGTTGGCATCGAGCGTCACCTGAACGGTGCCGGTCGGGTGCTCGTGGTCGGTCTGGATGTACTCGTCGCTCAGTCCCAACTCGCGGACGCGCTCGCGCAGCTCGCGGCCGAGGTCGTCGTTGCCGACGCGCGAGACGATCGCCGCGGGGTGGCCGAGTTGGTGGCAGTGGAACGCGAAGTTGAACGGCGCGCCGCCGGCGACCTTGCGGCCGTCGGGGTACACGTCCCACAGCAGTTCGCCGATGCCGACGATGGGGTGCGTCATTTCGGCGCCCACGGGGCCGGCTTCTTCTCGAAGAACGCCGTGAGGCCGTGCCGGCACTCCTCGGTGAGCCGCGGCTCGGCGCTGCCGCGGGCCAGTTCCTCCACCGACATCGCACGGGGGCTGCACCGCCGCAGCAGGTCCTTCGTCGTGGTGAGCGCCTTCGGGCCGCCCTCGCCGAGCGACTTCGCCCACGCATCGGCCGCGTCCATGAGGCGGTCCGGGTTGGTGACGGCGTTGATGAACCGCAGGTGCAGCGCCTCGACCGCGTCGATGAGTTCGCCGGTGAGGAGCAGGTAGCGGGCGGCGCGCTCGCCGACGTGCCGGAGCAGGTGCGGCATCACCATCGCCGCGACCAGCCCGCGGCGCACCTCGGGGTAGCCAAACTTTGCGTCCGGCACCGACACCGCGAGGTCGCACACCGACACCAGGCCCGCCCCGCCCGCGACCGCCGCACCGTTCACGGCCGCGATCGTCGGCTTCGGCAGCGTGTAGATGAGTTCGTACAGCGCCGACAGCTTCGCCGCGTCGTCCCACACCACGTCGGCCCCGTCGCCGAGCGTGCCGCGGAGTTCGTCGAGGTCCATGCCGGCGCAGAACGCGGGGCCGGTGCCGGTGAGGATCACGCTGCGGGCGTCCGGGTCGGTGGAGGCCCGCAGGAACGCCTCGGTGAGTTCGGCGATGAGGGCCCGCGACAGGGCGTTGCGGCGGTCCGGCCGGTTGATGGTCACGACCGCCGCCGACCCGCGGTGCGCGTACTGAACGATTTCGGACATCGAGACTTCTCGGGGGAGAAGGGGAGCGATCCAGAGAAGAGTGTTGATCCGCAGATTACGCAGATGGACACAGATTAGAAAGCAGAGACCAAAACCGGATTAACCACAGAGCCACAGAGAGCACCGAGGAAGACGCAACGCAGAAGGAGAACGGAGATTCTACATCACTGTCCTCGCTCGGTAATTGGTCCCACCTCTGTGCTCTCTGTGGCTCTGTGGTTAATCCGTCTGCTGTCTGAAAATCTGCGTCCATCTGCGTAATCTGCGGATCAACACTCTTCACTCCGCGGTCGGGCGGACCAGCGCCGACGGGTCGGCCGGCACCTCGACGGGCATCCGCAGGAGGGTGACAGCGAGCGTCTTGCCCTGCGTGTCGGTCCGCAGCGACCCGCTCGCGCCGCCGGCCAGGACGTTGTGCAGCAGGAAGTTCAGCCCGCGGACGTTCGCCGCCTCGAACCGCTCCACCCTGGTGACGCCGAGCGGCGCGAAGTACTTCTCGACCACCTCGGCGGTGAGGTGCTCGCGGAGCAGCGCGAACCCCGCGTCGGTGTACGCGAGGACCGCCACGTTCGCGTGGTTCCCCTTGTCCCCGCTGCGGCCGTGGGCGATGTGCGAGAGTGGGAGCTTCATGGGTGCCTCGTGAGAGAACCTATTGGCCTCGGCACCGGGCCGGCCTTTGATTCACCCTCTTTCCCTCTCCCCTTGCGGGAGAGGGTGGCCGCGCTTCGCGGCCGGGTGAGGGGTCGAGCCTCCCGGACTCAGCAGGCGCCACCCCTCACCCGCCGCTCGCGGACTCGCGGCACCCTCTCCCGCAAGGGGAGAGGGCAAAAACATCAGACCAGGCTCACGGCGGGCGTGACGGCCGACTTCGCGACGAGCGCCGGCCAGTACGCCAGCACCTCGCGGACCGGCGGGCGGCCGACGGTGTACCCGGTCGTGCCCGCGAACCCGCCCGTCACCAGCGGGGCGAACTCCTTCGTGAACCGCTCGACCGATCCGCGGTTCGGGTCCCGCACCGCGATCCGCAGCACCACCTCCGCTGGGTCGTGGTCGGCCCTCACCACGCCGCCCGCGACCGCCCCGGCCCCGAGCACCTCGACGTGCGACGCGGCGCACGTGAACCCGGACCGGCGGAACCGTTCGAGGAGCACCGCGGCCGACTGCCGCGCCTTCGCGACCGCGTTCGGCCCGGCGATCACCAGGGTGCCCGCGGCCATGAACCCGTCGCGGTACGCGACCGACACCTTGTACGTGTCCGTGAGCCCGTTCGCCCGGCACCCGCTGACGGCGACCAGGTCTTGTCCTGACTCGGTCAGCGTGGGTGTGGTGAAGTCGGCGACCACGTCGGGCGTGTAGTAGCGGGCCGGGTCGGCGACCTCGTACAGCAGTTGCTCGGCGACCGTCTCGAAGTTCACGGCCCCGCCGGTGCCCGCGGGCTTCGAGACGGTGAACGTGCCGTCCTCGGCGATCTCGGCGATCGGGTAGCCGGCGTTCCCGAGCCGCGTCTCGTCGTCCGCGTTGATCCACAGCCCGCCCGTCACCTGCGCGCCGCACTCGATGAGGTGCCCGGCGACGGTGGCGGCGGCGATGCGGTCGAGGTCGGCCTCGCCGAACCCCCACCCGAACTCGTGCGCCGCCGGGCCGACGGTGAGCGAGGCGTCGGCGACGCGGCCGGTGACGACCACGTCGGCCCCGAGCTTGAGCGCGTCGGCGATGGGCCGCGCGCCGAGGTAGGCGTTGGCGCTGACGACCCGCGCCCGGACCGCCGCGAGCGGCTCGCCCGTGTCGAGGTGGGTGAAGGCGTGGCCGGCGGCGATGAGGTCGTCGAGGCGGGGCATCAGGTCGTCGCCGGTCACGACGGCGATCGGCGTCTCGGCCCGCCCGGCCCTGGCGAGCACCTCACGCGCGGCCGCGGCGCACGCCCGCGGGTTCATGCCGCCGGCGTTGGTGACGATGCGGAACCGCGGCAGGTGCCCCATCATGGGCGCGAGGCGGGTGAGGACGTCGATGAAGTCGGTGGCGTAGCCGGCGCTCGCGTCCTTGGCCTTTTGAATGGCCAGGATTGACATGGTGAGTTCGGCGAGGTACTCGAGGGTGAGGTAGTCGAGCTTCCCGACCGACGCCAGCCGGATCGGCGCGTCGAGGTTGTCGCCCCAGAACCCGCACCCGTTGCCGATCCGCACGCGCTTCATGCGAGACCCCGCCGGAGAGAGGTGTGCCCCCGGGGTTCTATCATACGCGCCAGACCGACCTTGCGCAACAGAAATGAGAGTGCGCCCGGTGCCGGGCGAACCCAGAGCGCCAGCGAGGGGGTGAGGCGCACCCCCTCGCTGGCGCTCTGGGTTCGCCGGAGTGGCTCACGCCAGCTCCGCGAACGCGACGGCCTCAACGTGGTGCTCGCACTTGAAGACTTCTTCCCACTTAATGCCGTCGGTCGAGCGAACGAGCCGGCCCTTCCACCGCGGGCCGACGAACGCGCCGCTCCCGTAGGCGACGGTCACCGGCGCGTCGGCGTTGGGCGCGCGGTCCCACTTCACCCCGTCCTTCGAGGTGAACGTCGCCCCGGCCCCGACCGCGACGAACCGGTCCCTCGCCCACACCACCGAGTTGAGGTGCTCGCCCTCGTCGCCGAGTTGCCGGTCGGTCCACTTCACGCCGTCCCTCGTGAGCATCCGCAGCCCGTGCAGGCCGACGCCGACGAACACGCCGTTGCCGAACGCGACGTCCACGAGCGTGTCGATCGCCTTGACCTCGGGGGCGTCGGTCCACGCCTTCCCGTCGGGCGAGGCGGCCCGGCGGCCGCGGTCGCCGACCGCGACGAACAGCTTGTTCCCGAACGCGATGCGGCGGACCATGAACTTGCCGGGGATGTCGTGCGGGCCGTCCCACTTCTCGCCGTCGGCGCTGGTGAGCACGAACGGACGGGCCGCGCCGACCGAGCCCGGGTCGCCGCCCAGCGCGATGAAGGTGCCGTTGCCGAACCCGAGCCCGCGGATGTACCGCGAGTACTGCGCGTCCTTGCCCGAGGTCTTCCACGCGGTGCCGGTCGTGCTCGACGCGAAGATGTTCCCGCCGCCGTAGCTCCCGACGGCGGCGACGCACCCGTTGCCGCTTGCGGCGCACCGGTACGTCTCGCCCTCCTTGCCGAGGTCCGGCGCGGACCAGGTCTTCCCGTCCGGCGACGTGACCCGCAACCCGTTGTGCCCGACGGCGACGAACAGCGACTTCGGCATGGGAGCGCTCGGCGTTTGGGGCGAGCGGGGGGCGTGAGCCCCCCGAGTGGTCGCGACAAGAACACCAAGACCTCGGGGGGCTCACGCCCCCGCTCGCCTTGGATCACACCAGGCCCGGCAGGCGGCCGTTGAACTGCTGGTGCTTCGACGTGTGGCTGTCGCCGAACGCCTCGACCTTCGCGCCCATGCGGTCGAGCAGCTCGACGTACAGGTTCGACACCGGGGTGTTCTTCGGGAAGTCGATCTGGCGGCCGGTCCTGAGGGTGCCCCCGCCCTTCCCCGCGAGCAGGATCGGGTAGTCGTGCGTGCCGTGCCCGCCGTCGGCCATGTACGACGTGTACAGGAGCACGCAGTTGTCGAGCAGCGTGGTGCCGTTGCCCTCGTCGATCGCCTTCATCTTGCGGACCGCCTCGGCGAACAGCGTCGTGTACCACAGGTGGATCTGCCGCAGCGCCTCGCGGGAGATCGGGTCCGCGTCCTCGGGGCGGCCGGCGTTGCCCTGGTGCTCGAGCGTGTGGCAGTGCGTCTCGTACCCGACGGTGACGACCCCCGGGAACTGCGCCCCGTCGTCGCCGACCGCGAGCGTCGCGACCCGGGTGGTGTCGGTCTGGAACGCGAGCACCCACAGGTCCGACATCACCCGGACGTACTCGGCGTGCTTCTCCGGGTCCATGTGGACGAGGTGCTTGAGCTTGTTGATCGGCACCTTGCGGTCGGGCAGCACCGGCGCGACGAGCTTCGACGGGCCGGGGCTCTTCAGATCGGCCGCCTCCAGCCGGAGCCGGGCCTCGAACCGCTCGACCCGCGACTCCAGCGCCCGCACCGCGTCGAGGTACTGGTCGAGCTTCTGCTTGTCGGCCGCGCCGAGCTTGCCGCGGAGGGTCTTCGCCTCGTCCGTCACCGCGTCCACCACGCTGCGCTCGTAGGTGTCGGTCGGGGCCGAGTCGCGCACGGCCTGGCCGCCCTTCGCCGCGGCGCGGCGCTGCCAGTTCGGGACGACCGGCGTGCGGCCGCGGAACATGCGGTCGAACACGAGTCGCGGGTCGTCCTCGTACGGGACCGGCTCGTCGGCCGAGCGGAACGAGTACACGGTCTCGTGGTTCGACAGGCCGAATTCCATCGACGGCAGGAACGTCTCCGCCCCGGCGACGCGGGCCGCGGCCTGGTCGACCGAGACCCCCGCGAACCGCCGCCCGCCGACCTTGCCGACCTTCGCCGCGCCGGTCAGGTGCTTGTACGCGCAGTTCTCGTGCCCGTTGAGGTTCTCGGACCCGCCGGTGTGCGCCAGCCCCGTGACCAGCAACAGGTCGCTCTTGGCGAAGTCGAGCGGCCGGAGGATCGACGGCAGTTGGGCGAGCGGCCCGGCCTGCTTCATCTTCCACGACTCGAGGACGGTGCCCCCGGTGACGGTGAAGATGCCGAGCCGCAGCGGCGGCGTGGCGACCCCCTTGGTCGGCTGGCCCGCGGCCCTGGCGAGCGAGTGCGCCCACGACTCCATGAACGGCAGCGCGAGCACCGCGCCCGCCCCGCGGAGGGCCGCCCGCCGGGTGAGCGGGGCCGTCCAGTTCGCCGACGTGTTCCAGACGCGCATGGGCTGTGCTCCTCGTATCGGTATCGGTCGCGTCGCGGGACCGCGGACCCAGGGTTTGCACCCTGGGCTACTGTCGTCCCTCCGGGACTCAGGGCATTGAGCCCCCGGAGGGGGCGGCAGTCCGTAGCCCAGGGTGCAAACCCTGGGTCTCTGGGCTACGCACTGTCGTCCCTCCGGGACTCAATGCCTTGAGCCCGCGAAGCAGGCGGCAGTGCGTAGCCCAGGGTGCAAACCCTGGGTCTTCTGTGCCGCCTACTTCCCCGCCCCGCGCCGCTGTCGGAACGGGACGCTCTTCACGATCTCGGTCACCATCACGTTGAACTTGTAGTCCGCCTTCTTCATCGCGGCGTGGACCTCGCGGACGGTGCACTCGTCCTGCCCGTCGAGTTCGCGGCCGAGGGCGTACTCCAGCACCTTCGACACCGCGGTCTCGGCGAACTGGTCCTTGCGGGCCAGCAGCACCGCCTTCAGGCCCGCGTACCCGTCGACCTTCTCGCCGGTCGGCAGCACGCCCGAGACGTCGAGCGGCGCCGCGGCCGTGCCGACCCGCCACTCGCCGACCGCGTTGAAGTTGTCCAGCGCGAACCCGAGCGGGTCGATCTTCTTGTGGCACCCGGCGCACGACGCCTGGGTCGCGTGCTGGCTCAACTGCTCGCGGAACGTGAGCGGGGTCTTCTTCTTCGGGTCGTCGTCCTTGATCTGCCCGGCGTTCGCCGGCGGCGGGGGCGGGGGCGTGCCGAAGATCACCTCCAGCACGTACTTGCCGCGCTGCGTCGGGCTGGTGCGGAACGTGTGCGAGGTCATCGCCAACACCCCGCCCATGCCGAGCAGCCCGCCGCGGTGGTACTCGGGCTTGAGTTGCACCTTCTGCATCTGGTTGCCGGTGACGCCCGGGATGCCGTAGTGCTTCGCGAGCGGCTGGTTCACGAACGTGTAGTCGGCGTCGAGCAGGTCAAGGACCGGGCGGTCGGCGGTGCGGAGGTGGTCGACCGCCAGGCGGACCTCGTCGACCATCGCCCGGCGAACGTCGTCGCGGAACCCCGGAAAGAACTCCTGCGTGGGCCGCGCCCGCGGGAACGTCTTCATCATGAGCCAGTGGTTCGCCAGCGCCGTCGTGAGCGACTTCGCCCGGTCGTGCTTCAGCATCCGGGCGACCTGCTTTTCGAGCCCGGCCGGGTCGGTGAGTTGCTTCAACTCGGCGGCCCGCAGCAGTTCGTCGTCGGGCATGGTGCCCCAGAGGAAATAGCTGAGCCGCGTGGCGAGTTCGAAGTCGTCCACGTTCACGCCCGGCGTCTTCCCGGCGGGCCGGTCCTCCTCGACGCGGAACAGGAACCGCGGCGACACGAGCACGGGCTTGATCGTGGCGCGGACGCCGTCCTCGTGCGAGCCGCCCTTCGCACGGGCCTTGTCGTAGAAGCCGAGGAGCCGCTCGACGTCGGCGTCGGCCGCTTGCCGGCGGTACGCTCGCCGCGCGAGGTTGGTGAGGATCTTCTTCGCGGCCTCGCGCTCGGTGAGTTTCGCGTCCGGCTTCGGGGTCAGGAGCCGGGCCTTGGCCCCGTCGTTGACGAACAACCGGTCCACGACCTTGTCGGCCGCCGCGAAGTACTTCTCCATGAGCGTCGGCGACAGCCGCAGGATCGCCGAGAGGTTGTCGAAGTGGCCGTCGCCCGCGTCCTCGTCCGGCAGGCCGAGGTCGTTCTTCGGGTCGAGGTTCACGAAGAGCAGGTCGGCGATCGTGCGGGTGTACTCGGCGTGCGTGAGGCGGCGGAGCGGGGGCGGGCCGGGGTCGCGGCGGGCCGGGTCGCAGTCGAGGTACTCGCTGGCGGCCGACAGCCATTTGGTGAGCTTCGCCTTGTCGGCGGGGGCGAGTTGCTTCGCCTCCTCGGGCGGCATCTCGCCGGCGGCGACGCGGCCGAGGCTGCGCTTCCACAGGTTCCGCTTGGCGAGGGCGCTGGCGTCGTCCGGGAAGCTGGCGAGGTCGACGCCCCCCTCCTGCTTCTTGCCGTCGTGGCACCGGGTGCAGTACGCCGCGAAGAGCGCCTTGCCGTCCTTCGCGTACGACGGCGGGTCGGCCGCTGGCGCAATTCCCGCGTGGATCAGGACGAACGCCAGGGCGGTCAGGGCGATGAGGCGCATGCGTGGGGCCGCGGGTGCGGTGTGAACCGGCCTCGGGCGAGGCGCTGGGTGGGTCGCGTTGGGGGTATGTCGCCGGACGACTGCGTCCCACGGAGAATTCTGAGTTTCGGGGCGAAACTCTCACCGGTCAAGCGGATTCCCGGCCCTCAGTCGGCACCGAGGTCGGCGATGAAACGGGTCTCCGGGTGAATCCGCTCGTATTCGACGGCGAAGTGCTCCGCGACGATCCGGCGCACCTTGAGCGCGACCTCGGGGTCCGTTCCGGGCCGGCAGCGGGCCAGGAACTCGGCGTCCGAGATCGGCGGGAACCGCTCCCGGAAGGCGGCGATGTCTCGCTTCAGCGAGGTAACGACAACCAGTACGAAGACGACGCCGAGCGCGAGGCACACCAGGAACGCGGCCACCGGCGGCCCTCCGAAGGGAACGACCCTGCGGAAGTTTACTCCGCTCGCGCCGCAGCGGGGCGGTGCGGCTCAACGAGAAACGAAAACACCCCCGGGGTGCCGGGGGTGTTTCGTTGGGCGGTGCGTCAGTCGGAGATGTTGGCGAGGAAGTCGTCGTACTTCTTGCGGGCGGCGAACTCGCCGGTCATCAGCGACTTCTGCTTCGCGGTCAGGGCGTCGATCTCCTTCTCCTGGTCCGAGAGCTTCTTCAGGTAGGTGGCGTACACCTCGGCCTCCTTCGGGGTCTCGCGGAGGTTCTTGCGGATCCGCTCCTGGTCCAGGTTCAGCCGGGCCAGGTCCGACACCACCTGGGCCAGCTCCCGGCGGGCCAGGTCCCACGTCTCCTTGACCTTCAGTGCCTGGGTGAGCTGGGCCTTCAGCTCCGGGCCCGCCTCGGCCAGGTTGATGAAGTGCCGGATCGTGTCGTCCCCGTTGTTGGTCAGGGTGACCGTGTTCGCCAGCTCCCGCTCCTCCTTGACCACGAACGTCTTGGTCTCCTGGGCCTTCACCGGGGTCTGGAACCGGTACACGTCCGGGGTGTCCTCGACCGGCTTGTCCGTGTCCACGAGCTTGAACTGCTGGTTCGTGCGGTTCGCGTGCTCGATGAGCAGCGTGCGGTCCGTCTGCGACCGGTTCACGATCCGGTACTTCTTCTCCTCGGTGAGCCGGGTCTTGGTCGTGATGATGCCGCGGACCGCCTTGACGCTGGTGATCTTCTGCGTGCCCGGGCCGACCTGCGGGTCCACTTCCGTCCCCAGGTCGATGGCGTAGCTGACGAGCCGCTCCTCGTTGGGCTGGACGTCGAGGACCCGGGTGTCCCCGGCGTACACGCTGCCCTCGAGCACGGTGATCGGGCCTTGATTGAGGTGCGCGCCCGAGGTGTTCTTGAACTTGAGCCCGAGCAGCGGGTGCGTCTTCTGGACGCTCTGGTTGTAGATCGAGACCTTCTGGCCCTCGACGTCCTTGCCGACGATCGGGAGCATGGCGCTCTTCTGCCGGCCGAGCGTGACCGGGTGGTCAATCGTGTACTGGAAGAAGTCCCCCAGCGCGCCGGCGGTCGCGGCGTTCCCGGCGACGCCCAGGTTCGGGCGGCTCCCGAGTTCCTTGGCCAGGTCCTTCGCGTAGTTCGCGTCACCGGGCCGGCCGTTGGCCAGTTGGAGCCCCGGAGCCGCGGCGGTGGGCATCGGGGGCGCGGCGTAGCCGAAACCCTCGCTCTTGCGCCGCTTGCCCTGCTCGTCGGCCTTGTCGGCGAAGCGGTCCATGTCGCGCTGCTGCTTCTCCATCGCCGCGACCTCGTTCTCCTTCGCCGCGAACCCGCCGCGGTAGGTAACGGGTCGGAGCGAGGCGAACAGCTCGGGCTCGACGGTCGGGCGGCTGATGTACAGCGGGTTGTACAGGTCCATCTTGAACGAGATCGGGCGGCCCGAGATGAGCGCCATCTTGACGCCGGCCCAGTCCTCGTCGGTCGGGTTCTCGACCAGCGCCCACCCCTGCAGGTACGGCTTCTCCTTGTCGGCGAGGACCATGCGGTACGAGGTCTTCCAGATCGGCGCCTCGACCACGTAGCCCACCTGCACCTTCCGCGGGCCGTCCCCGGCGAAGTGCAGCGACACCGACTTCTTCTGCGAGTCGTGCGTGAGCGCGAGCGTGTCCAGGGCGCGGCGGAACTCGCTCTCGATGACCGGGTTCGCGAACCGCAGTTGCTGGACCTCGCTCAGCTTGATGGCCCGGAGCCCCTCGGCACACCACATGTTCATCACTTGCGCGTCGACGGTCGTCGTGCCGGCGGGGACCTTCTGGGTCTCGACGCCGACGATCACCCCCGACAGCTTGCCCGGCTGGTTGGTCGCGCCCGGGGTGGTCACCACCTCGATGCGCTCGCCGCGCATCTGGGCGACGATGCCGGCGAACGTCGGCTGGCCGTTGAGGTTGATGGCGTAGCTGCTGAGGGTGCGGGAGATCGGCTCGCGGCTGTCGTAGCTCACGGCGGCGATGCGGCCCTTGCCGAAGTCTTCGAGGACCATGCTCTTGAGCAGGTCGTTGATGTCCGTTTCCTGGAAGCTCAGGTCGACCCGCGCATCGTCGGTGACCTCGCCGCTGCGGCTGAAGTAGCCGACGCCACTGTTGAACATCACCACGCGGGTGATCGGGAGCGACACGGCCGGCTTCACGTCCTGCTTCGCGGCGGCGGCCTCGGGGGCGGCGCTCACGAGCTTGTCGGCCCCGATCCCGAGCCCCACGCCCAACCCGACCACGCCCGCGACCGGGGCGACCTTCAGCCACTTCGATGCCATTGCGCTGCCCTCAGAGAGATGGGGTCGATGACGCTCGATCCCGAGTGGATTGCCTGCGACACCAATCCAGACGACGGCCGACCCCGTGCGGCTTGCGACGCCCGCGGAAGTTTCCGTTCGCTCCGCAATCGGGTCCGTAACTCATTGCCCGAGAGCGGGTTCCGAATGTCACAAGCGCTTGTCGGGACTCGCGATGGCCCCGCAACAAACCATTTTCCTTGGTCCGACCGTCCGTATAACCTGCGCATTGGAACCGCGGAGGGGCTTCGCCCCAAAATTCGAAGCACGAAGCACGAAGCTTGAACCACGAAAGAACCACAGGGATTTGCGGGCTTTGTTCGTGCTTCGAATTTCGTGCTTCGAATTTTGTGTCCAGGCGGAGAGCCCACATGCAGATCGTTCCGGTGTGCGAGGTGCCGCGGCTCCCCCGTCGCGAGTACGACGGGCACAAGGGCTCCTACGGCACGGTGCAGGTGGTGGCCGGGAGCTGCGGCATGGCCGGGGCCGCGGTCCTGGTCGGCAGCGCCGCGCTGCGGGCCGGGGCCGGGCTGGTGCGGGTCGCGTGCCCGGCGGCCGTGCAGAACGTCGTGGCCGTCGGG
Source organism: Gemmata sp. (assembly GCF_051859125.1). Lineage (NCBI taxonomy): Bacteria > Pseudomonadati > Planctomycetota > Planctomycetia > Gemmatales > Gemmataceae > Gemmata > Gemmata sp. The sequence continues at coordinate 779 of NZ_JBHYGG010000005.1, read as the reverse complement.
AACCCGTGCTACACGACGGCCGGCATCCGCCAGCACGCCGACGGGACGTTCTCCGAGGGCTCGGCCGAGGAGGTCGTCGAGTTCGGGAAGCGGGCCGACGCGGTCGCGATCGGGCCGGGGCTGGGGCAGCGGGCCGGCGTCGCCGAGTTCGTGCGGGCCGTGGTGACCGGGCTCCCGCAGGTGCCGGTCGTCATCGACGCCGACGGGCTGAACGCGATCGCGCCGTTCGACGGCGAATTCAAGCACCGCTCCGAGCCGCTCATCCTCACCCCGCACCCCGGCGAGTTCGCCCGGCTCACCGGCTTCGCGATCAGCGAGGTGATCGAGCGCCGGGTTCCGCTCGCGGTCGAGTTCGCGGCCCGCACGGGGGTGGTGCTGCTCCTGAAGGGGTCGAACACGATCGTCACCGACGGCAAGCACGTGTACCGCAACTCGACCGGGAACCCCGGGATGGCGACCGGCGGGTGCGGCGACGCGCTGACCGGCGTGATCGCGGCACTCGTGGCGCAGGGGCTCGGCGAGTTCGAGGCGGCCGCCCTCGGCGCGTGGGTCCACGGGCGGGCCGGCGACCTCGCCGCGGCGGCGCTGGGCCAGACGGCGCTGACCGCGACCGACGTGATCGCTCACCTCCCGGCCGCGTTCCGCGAACTCGAAGTGAACTGGTAGTGCTCGGTGGAAATCCTGGCGAGATCCGCTGGACGTGGCTGGCGGGCCGCCACGGAGGGCGGCCCCTCCCAGGCAGTGGCTTTGGGTTCGTAGGGGCCGCCCTCCGTGGCGGC
>NZ_JBHYGG010000004.1:0-28064 GCF_051859125.1 Gemmata sp. | reverse complement strand
CCCGGGGCGGGGGGGGGCCCCGCGGGGCGGGGGCGCCGTGGTGTGCCCCCAACCGGCCCCCCCCCCGCCCCACCCCCCCCCCGCCCCTCCGGGGCTCCGAACCATCTGCTTAACGCATGCGTTTCACGCTGAGAGTCGCTGAGTGAGCCGCTTCTCGCCCCCGCACATCTTCCCCAGCTTCACGCGCCTTCTCCATTCTTCCGGGCAAGTCGGGTCAACCGGCCAAACCGGGCAAGCCGATTCGTTCCTCATGCACGGATGCGGCTGCCGTCACGGACGACGGCGGGCGCGTGCGGAACGGAGTCTGCCATGAACCGGTGGTTCTGGAAGCGGTGGGTCTGGGCGGTCGTGGTCGGAACCACCGCAGCGGTCGGCCTGACGGTGGCGCAACAGGGCACGGACGCCCCGTCGGGGCCGCCCAAGGTCGGCGACGTCATCACCCTGAAGTTCCGGGACCTCCCGGACCGGCAGGTGAAGGTACTGAAGAGCGACAAGCAGCCCGACGGCTCGATCATGTCGGAGGTGAAGGACACCAAGACCGGTGAGACCTTCACGCTGGTGGACAAGCCGGATTCGTTCTCGGCCCCAGAGAAGTCCGGCGCGAAGGCCTCGGCGCTCACGCCCCCGCCGAGCCCGACCGCCCCGAAGGCGACCGAGCCGACGAAGGCCCCGACCGCCCGGCCGCCCATCGGCCCGATGAAGTTGCCGGACGGGCTCCCCAAGGCCAAGCCGCGGACGAGCGACCCGCTCCTGCCGTCGCTGAAGGAGTCGCTCCCCGACCTGCCCAGCGCCAAGGAGCAGGAAAAGGAGAAGGAGCGCCGGTTCCTTCCGTCGTTCGGGAAGTCGTCCGACGGCCCGAAGCCGGCGGAGCCGGACGAGGAGAAGCCGGGGTTCCTGAAGCGGGTGTTCGGCAAGAAGAAGCCGGCCGAGCCCACGCCGACCCTGCCCCCGGCGACCGTGATTAACACCGCGAAGCCGCCGTTCCCGACGCCCCCCGCGTCGCCCCCGGCGACCACCGGTGCCCGGCCCCCGGCCCCGGTGCCGACGCCCGGCGTCATGAAGGCGCACCCGACGGTGACGCTGGAGCCGCCGCGGTCGCAGCCGGTCCAGCCGGTGCAGCCGCCGGTCCCGCTGACGCCGAACCCGGTGACCGTCCCGACGGCGCCACCGGCGAGCGTCCCCCTGCCGATCCCGGCGATCCCGGCCGCCCCGCCCGCCCCCGGCCCGGCCGCGCTGCCCGCGATCCCGAGCGCACCCAGCGTCCCGAGCATCCCGGTGCCGCCGCCGGGCGGGCTGCCCACCATCCCGCTCCCCCCGGGCGGGACGTCGATGAAGGGGCCGGTGCCGAAGGCCGAGGTCGCGGTCGCCCCGAAGACCCTGCCGGCGAAGGTCGCTCCGGCCGCGGTCACGGAGAAGGAACCGGCGGTCGTCACGGCGCAGGCCTCTGCGACGCCGACCGCGGTGGTGACGGCGAGCACGTCGGTCCCGGGCCCCACTCCGGCCGCGCTCCCGCCGGTCGTCGCGGTTCCGGTCGCGGACCCGGGGCGGACCGCGCTGATGCGGGACATCGAACCGCACGTGGCGGCGCTGGAGAAGGGCGTCGCGCCGAGCCAGCGGGCGATGGCCGCCCGGGCCCTGGGCGGGTGCCGGCACGGCTCCACCGACACCGTCAAGATGACGATCTTCCGGGCCGCGCAGAACGACCCGAACCCGATGGTCCGCGCCGTGTGCATCGAGGAGCTGTGCAAGCTCGGGTACTTCGAGCCGGCGTTCGAGCTGCACCTCACGAAGGCGTGCGAGGACGCGAACGACGAGGTCCGGGGTGCGGCGAAGGCGGCGATGAAGCAGATGTACCCGCGGCGCTAACCGCGGGGTTCGGGCGGTAGCCGTGTCGATCCACGGGCACGCGGATAAGCTATCCGCGTGCCGTTTCGTTTTTCCCGCAAGGTGGTGAACAGACGATGATTCCTCTCGACTTCACGGGCAAGGTCGCGCTCGTTACCGGCGTCGGCGACAACGAAAGCTTCGCCTGGTTCATCGCCAAGTCGCTCCAGGCGGCGGGCGCGAAGGTCGCCCTCGCGTGCCACCCGCGGGTCATGGGGATCGTCGAGAGCTTCCTCACCCGCGACGCGGACCGCGAGTCCCGGTTGCTCCCCGACGGCACCGAGTTCAAGCCCGTGAAGGTGCTCCCGTGCAACGCGGAGTACGACACCATGGACGACGTGCCGCCCGAGGTGAAGGGCGACCGCCGGTACGCGAAGTTCTCGGAGTACTCGATCAAGGGAACCGTCGACGCGGTCGCCGCCGAGTTCGGCGGGATCGACATCCTGATCCACTCGGTCGCGTTCGGCCGCGAGGTCACGAAGCCGCTCATCGACACCAGCCGCAAGGCGTACCACGAGGCGATGGGGATCTCGGCGTACTCGCTCACGAGCATGGTCCGGGCGGCGGCCCCGCACATGGCGAACCGGCCCGGCGGGGCGAGCGTCGTCGGCCTCACCTACGTCGCCGGCGATCGAGTCATCCCGCACTACGGCGGCGGCATGGCGACGTGCAAGGCGGCCCTCCAGATCGACGCCAAGCAGCTCGCGTGGTTCGTCGGCGACAAGAACATCCGGGTGAACCTGATCTCGGCCGGCCCCTACGCGAGCCGCGCCGCCCGCGCCATCAACAAGGACTTCGACAAGCTCATCGACCACGCCGCCGGGCACTCGCCGCTGCGGCGGCCGATCGGCCCGCAGGAGGTCGCGGACTCGACCGTCTTCCTGTGCAGCCCCCTGGCGAGCGCGGTCACCGGCCAGATTCTGTACGTGGACTGCGGGTACAACGTCATGGGGACGTGAACGAAATAGCACCCCGGTCCGTTGCCAATCGGACACGTTCGGCGAACAATAGCAGGACCGGAAAACCCCGGCCCCGCCTGAATCCTTTCCCACCCCGGAGTGAGCCTCTATGATTCGCATTCGGTTCCTGGCACTGGTGGCCGCAGTCGCCGCCGTGTCGGCCGCCTCGGCGTCCGCCGCCGACTGGGCGACCGTTAAGGGCCAGGTCGTGTTCCCGAAGGACAAGCCGGTCCCCAAGCGGGACGCGCTGAACGTGTCGCAGGACAAGGACCACTGCCTGAGCAAGGGCGACATCCTCGACGAGTCGATCGTCATCAACCCGAAGAACAACGGGATCAAGAACGTCGTCGTGTGGCTGCGGCCGGACGACAAGGACCCGAAGGCCAAGTTCACCGCCGAGCAGATCACCCCCGAGGACGCGAAGCGGAAGCCGGCCGAGGTCATGATCGACCAGCCGTGCTGCATGTTCGTGGACCGGATCACGATCGCCCGCCCCGGCGACAAGCTGGTCGTGAAGAACTCGGCCCCCGTCGCCCACAACTTCTTCTGGAGCAGCGGGAGCAACGGCGAGTACAACGTGACCGTGCCGAAGATGGAGAAGTGGGTGATGCCCGAGGCCATCAAGGCCGAGAGCCCGCCGATCCAGTACAAGTGCACGATCCACGGGTGGATGACCGGGTACGTGCGGGTGTTCGACCACCCGTACTACGCGGTCACGGACGCCGACGGCAACTTCGAGATCAAGAACGCGCCGGCCGGCAAGTTCCGCATCGTGTACTGGCACGAGAACGGCTTCAAGGGCGGGGCCCAGGGCCGGTTCGGCGAGGAGATCGAGATCAAGGGGCCGGCCACCGAGGTGAAGGCGGTCGACTTCGACATCAGCCCGAAGAAGTGAATGGGCTGCGTGCCCGTAGCGCCCACCCGGGATCGGGTGGGCGTTTTCGTTGACCTCACCCCGCGTTCACCGCCACGCGGACCCGGGCCTCTTCCTTGCGGGCCTTGCGGCGCTCCAGGCTGGCCCCGACGAAGTCGCGGAACAGCGGGTGCGCGTGGGTCGGCTTCGACCGGAACTCCGGGTGCGACTGGACCGCCACGAACCACGGGTGCCCGGCCAGTTCGATCGCCTCGACGAGCCCGCCGTCCGGGCTCGTCCCCGAGACCACCAGCCCGCGGGCCGTCAGCGCGTCGCGGTAGTGGTTGTTCACCTCGAACCGGTGCCGGTGCCGCTCGCTGACCACGTCGGCCCCGTAGGCCAGGTGCGCCTTGCTCCCGGCGAGCAGGTGGCACGGGTACGCCCCGAGCCGCTGGGTGCCGCCGAGCTTCGTCACCTCCTGCTGCTCTTCGAGGAGGCACACGACCGGGTGCGGGGTGGTCTTGTTGAACTCGGTGCTGTTGGCCTCGGCGAGCCCGGCGACGTTGCGGGCGAACTCGATGGTCGCGCACTGGAGCCCGAGGCAGATGCCGAAGAACGGGAGCTTGGTCTCGCGGGCGAACCGGATCGCGTCGATCTTCCCCTCGATGCCGCGCTTGTCGAACCCGCCGGGGACGAGCAGCCCGTCCACGGCCGCGAGCGCCTTCTCGGCCCCCTCGACCGCGAGCTTCTCGGAGTCGATCCGCACCACCCGCACCTTCGCGTGGTGCGCGATCCCGGCGTGGTCGAGAGCCTCGTACACGCTCTTGTAGGCGTCCCGGTGCTTCACGTACTTGCCGACGAACCCGATGCTCACCTCGTGGGCCGGGCTCTTGAGCCGCTCGACCAGCCGCCGCCAGTCGTCCATCTGGAGCGCCTTCGGGAGCGGGAGCCCGAGCTTCTCGGCGATCAGCTCCTCGACCTTCTTGTCGGCGAACCCGAGGGGCACCTCGTAGATGCTCAGCTCCTTGTCCTTCTCCTCGATGACGGCCCGCCGCTCGACGTTGCAGAACTGGGCGATCTTCTCGCACTCGCCCTCGGGGATCTCCCGCTCCGTCCGGCAGACGAGCACGTCCGGCTGGATGCCGATCTTGCGGAGCTCCATGACGCTGTGCTGGGTCGGCTTGGTCTTCAGCTCGCCGGCGGCCTTGAGGTACGGCACGAGCGTGAGGTGGACGAACAGGCAGTTCTGGCGGCCGGCGTCGAGCGCGAACTGGCGGATCGCCTCGTAGTACGGCATCCCCTCGATGTCGCCGACGGTGCCGCCGATCTCGGTCAGCACCACGTCCACGCCCGGGGTCGCCAGCTTGCGAATGCAGTTCTTGATCTCGTCGGTGATGTGCGGGATGACCTGGACCGTCTTCCCCTTGTAGTCGCCCCGCCGCTCCTTCTCGATCACCGACAGGTAGATCTTGCCGGTCGTGTAGTTGCAGTCGCGGTTGAGCGGGGCGTGGGTGAACCGCTCGTAGTGCCCGAGGTCGAGGTCGGTCTCGGCCCCGTCGTCGAGGACGTACACCTCGCCGTGCTGGTACGGGCTCATCGTGCCCGGGTCGACGTTCAGGTACGGGTCCATCTTCTGCATGCGGATGTTGAGCCCGCGCCGCTCCAGGAGCATGGCGATGGACGCGGAGGTGAGCCCCTTGCCGAGCGAACTGACGACCCCGCCGGTGACGAAAATGTGCTTCGTGGCCATGCCCCGGTCCTCGGCGGGTGAGAAAACGGCGGCGGGGGACGATACGTCCCCCGCGTCAGCGGCGTGCTACCTGTTCCTTTATATCGCCCCGGCCCGGCCGCACCAATCAGCGTAGCCCACCGGGCCGCCGCCGCCCCGCGTCAGGCGGCCCGGCGCGGCCCGCCGTCCCGGTGCGCCCGCACAAAGTCGGCGTAATCGGCCGGGGTGTCGATCCCGCGGTGCGCGTGCTCGACGAGGCCGACGCGGATCGTGCCGCCGGTGCCGAGGACGCGCAGTTGTTCCAGCTTTTCCGCCTGTTCCAGCGGGTGCGGCGGGGTGGCCGCGATCTTCAGGAGGAAGCTCTGGCGGTACGCGTAGACGCCGAGGTGCTGGAGGAACCGGGCCGGCCGCGCCGCGAAGTCCGGCTCGCCGTCGCGGACCATCGGGATCGGCCGCCGGGAGAAGTACAGCGCCCGGCCGCCGGCGTCGCACACCAGCTTGACCACGTTCGGGTCGAGGTACGCCTCCCGCGTGGCGATCGGCACCGCGAGGGTGGCCATGTCGGACGCCGGGTCGGCCATGAGCCCGGCGAGGAGGTCGAGCGCCGCCGGCTCGATCTGCGGCTCGTCGCCCTGCACGTTCAGCACCACGTCGGCCGGCAGGTGCGCGGCCACCTCGGCGATGCGGTCGGTCCCCGAGACGTGGTCGGCCCGGGTCATCACGGCCCGGCCGCCGAACGAGCGGACCGCGTCGTAGATCCGCTCGTCGTCGGTGGCGACGACCACCTGGGCGGCGCACTTCGCCCGCGCGGCCCGCTCGTAGGTGTGCTCGATGAGGTACTTGCCGGTCTCGCGGAGGAGCGGCTTGGCGGGCAGACGGGTCGACGCGAACCGGGCCGGGATGACAATGGCGACGCGCACGGCCGAACCTCCGTGTCCGGGACTGGAGCAACCCCGAGATTAGATCGGCATTCGGGGTCCGGGCACAAGCCGAAAAAACCGCCCGGGGCGGGCGGCCCGCGCGTCACCGCGGCTTGTGCGGGGCGGCCGAGCGACCGTTGCCCCCGAGGAACGTGCTGATCCGCTTCTTGAGCTTCCGGTGCGCCGTCGTGTCGCCCTTGGCGAGTTGCTGCACGTCGCGGAAGTTGAGCCCGGGGTCGGGGAACGGGAGCTTGGCGAGCGCGTCGTCGAGGCCCCCGGCGAGGGCGTACCGGTTGTCCTCACCGGTGGCGACCTCGACGCCCAGGTCCCGCAGCGCCTCGAGGTCCCGGTAGAACCCGCGGACGTCGAGCTTGAGCCGGCGGAGCAACTGCGGCCGCGTCTGCGGGCCGTCACCGAGGAGGGTGAGCAACCGGTAGAGGCGGGCGGCCCGCTGGTTCGTGAGGGTGACCGAGGCGGCCTCCACCTTCTTCCTCCCCATGTCGCCTCCGGCCGTGTGGGTGGAGCGACCGTACCTCCCTGCCCGCCGCACGAAGCGGCATCCGCGCCCCGACCTCCTGTCGGCCGCCTTCCGTTGGGCATGATGGTAGGGACGAGTTCCGGGGAAAGCAAGTTTAACGTGCGCGGGAAGTGAAAGTCGGCCCCCGCCCGGGGGGCCGGCACCGGCAACGAGTGACACCGCACTGTCACTCAAATCCGGGGCCCGGGGGTCGGCGGCGTCACCGGCCGGCCCCGAGCGCCGCGCGGAGCTTCTCGAGCGCGGTGGCCTGCACCTGGCGGACCCGCTCCTTCGACAGCCCGACGGCCGCACCGACCTGCTCCAGCGTCGAGCCCCCGGTCCCCTCGGCGAGCGCGAACCGGCGGATGATGATCGCCTTCTCGCGGTCCGAGAGGAGCGGGTGGGCGTCGGTCAGGAACTCGTCGATCCGCACCGCGCCGGCCGGCGCCGCCGGCTCGCCGCCCGCGTCGCCGGGCTCCCCGTCGGCCAGGACGTCGAACGACAGCGACCGGGACAGCCAGTCGCTCGCGTGCCGCCGCGCGCTCCGCGACATGGCCCGCACCAGGCACGTGTACGCGTAGGTGCTGAACCGCACGTTGATCCACGGGTTGAACGCGATGACCGCCTGGATCAGCACGATGAAGCACTCGCCGATGGTGTCGTCGGCCCGGTTCTGCGCGGCGCTCCGCCGGACCGCCCGGTACACCAACTTGCGGTTCCCGAGGACGATGCGGTCGCGGAGCTTGAGGTACGCGGCGTGCCACCGGGCCCGCTCGGCCCCGGTCCGGGCCGCGTGGGTGCGGTACAGCGCGTAGTGCATCCGCATCGCGTGGTCGCGGGTGACCTCGTCGAGCATGTACTTCGACGCGGTGTCCTCGGGCTGCGAGAGGACGGCCTGCGGGCCGAACGCCTTCATCGCGTCCGGGGAGTGGAAGTCCGGGTGCGAGATGTACCCCGGGAGGGCGGCGGTGCGGCTCACGCGGGTCGTAACGGGAGGTGTGGACATGACGGGCTCCGAGGTTCTGGTGGTCGGGGAGCGGGAAAATTCGGCCGTCTTGTTCGTTTAACCGCGGCGGCCGATTCTCGATTCACCGAATTTTCCTCGATTCAGACATCGCGAATCGGAGCCCACCGTTGGAGCGGCAATTCAAATCGTCCAAATCGTTCAAATTAATCTAGCTCACGCGACCCGCGTTCGTCAAGGCAAAAGGCGCGTTCCTCGAAATACCGGGCGCGGCTCTGCTACAATTGGGCGACCCACTACTTGAAACGGCACCGAACCGACCCCGTGTCGCGTCGCGCCCCGGCGGCACGTTGGCAAACGCATGAATCGTTCCCATTCCGATCCCGACCAACCGGCACCACCCGAGGGGCGGTACGTGAGTACGGCCCAGGTGGCCGACGCGCTCGGCGTCAGCGTCACCACGGTCAAGCGGTGGGTGGACGACGGGGTGCTGAGCGCGCACCGGACGACCGGGGGCCACCGGAAGCTCCTGACGCACGACGTGATCCGCCTGGTCCGCGATCAGAACCTGCCCCACGCGGACCTGGCCCGCCTCGTCCCGAGCATCAAGGGGGGTGCCGAAGTCGACCTGCCGGAACTGGTCGCCCGGTTCCGCGCGGCCGCACTGGCGGAGGACGTGGACCGGGTGCGGGAGCTGATCCACACCGGCTACCGCGGGGGGCTCACCGTCGAGGTGCTGGCCGATCGCGTCATCGCCCCGGCGCTGCACGCGGTCGGCCACGGCTGGGAGCAGGGGAAGGTGGAGATCGCGAGGGAGCACCGGGCGACGCAGGCGTGCGTCCGCGCACTTTACGAGTTGAACGGGCTGCTGCGGGGCCGCGAGGCGGCCGACCGGCCGGTGGCCCTCGGGGGCGCGCCGGAGCACGACCACTACGTGCTGCCGACGCTGCTCGCGGGGCTCGCGCTCTTGGACGCCGGGTGGGACGCGATCAACCTGGGGCCGCACACGCCGGTGTCCGCGTTCCGCAGTTCGCTGGCCCGGTACGAGCCCCGACTGGTGTGGCTCTCGGCCACGCACCTCGCCGACCCGGAGCGGTTCCTGGTGGAGTACGCGGAGTTCTACCGCGAGGCGGAGGCGCGGGGCGTGGTCGTGGCGGTCGGCGGGCAGGCCCTCACCGACGACCTGCGGAAGCGGATGGCGTACACCTCGTACGGCGACACCCTCGCGCAGCTCACGGCGCTTGCGAAGTCGCTGTACCAGCGGCCGGCGGTGCCGAAGCGGGGGCGGCCCCCGGGCGGGGGCCGCCCCCCCCGGGGCGGGGGCGCGTGAGTCCTACCGTGCGGCGGCGAGCCTCCGCGACCCGCGGGGGAGCACCGCACCAACGGCCCGGCGGAACCGAGCGACCCCCTCGCGGATCATCTCCGGCGACGCCGTCCCGAAGCACATGCGGCAGTGGCTCCGCGGCAGGTCGCCGCTGCTGTCGGCCACGTGCCCGAACTCGCCCGGGACGTACATCACCCCCGCGTCGAGCGCCGCGGCGACGAGCGGGCCGTTGGGCCCGGTGTCAACGCCGTCGAGCGTGAGCCAGACGTACAGCCCGCCGACCGGCACCGTCCACGACGCGGCCGGGACGTCCGCGAACTCCTGCTCAAGCGCCGCGAGCATCACGTCCCGCTTCCCGCGGTACATCGCCTGGAGCTTCGCGACGTGCCGGGCGTACGCGCCGGACTCCATGAGCCGCGCCGCGACGTGCTGGGCGAGGTTGCCCGAGCCGAAGTCGTGGCTCCCCTTGAGGTGCAGCACCGCGGCCATGACGTCCGGCGGCAGGATCGCGTACCCGGTCTTGAGCCCCGGCGCGCACGGCTTCGAGAACGTGCTCGTGTACACGACGTACTCGTTCGTCGGGTCGAACCGCTTCACGCTCGGGAGGTCCGGCCCCTCGTACCGGAGTTCGCGGTACGCGGCGTCTTCGAGGACCAGGATGCGGTGCCCGGTGCTGTACCGCTTCGCGAGTTCCACGAGCTTCGGCCGCCGCTCGGCGGAGAGCGTCAGCCCCGTGGGGTTCTGGAAGTAGTCGACGGTGTAGATCAGCTTCACGCGGCCGAGGTCGCCCGAGCGCTTCAGGTCCTCGAGCAGCGCCTCGAGCGCGTCGGGCCGCATGCCGTCCTCGTCCATCGGCACTGTGAGGACGCGCGCCCCGTGGGTCTGGAGCAGGCTGTGGTACACGAAGTACGACGGCGCCTCGGCGATGACGATGTCGCCCGGGTCGAACAGCACCTCGCCGAGGATGTAGAGGAGCTGCTGCGAGCCGGTGGTGATGCACACGTCGGCGGGGGTCAGGTTCAGCTCGGCGGGGGCGACGCCGTCGGCGGCGCAGACGTGGTTCAGCACGAGCGCGCGGAGCTTCGGGTCGCCCTGCGTCGAGCCGTACTGGAGCGCGGCCCGCGACGCCCGGGGGTCGGCCATGATCTCGGCGACCGCGGCCGCGACGTCCGCCGCCGGGAACGAGTCCTCGTCCACCAGCCCCGCGGCGAACGAGACCAGGGCCGGGTTCTCGAGCGCCTTCTGAACGTACGCGGTGATCGGCGAGTCGGTCGTCCGCAGGGACTTCTCGGAGCGGCGCAGTTGCGGGGGCATCTAACGTTCCTCAACCTGGACCAGAGGGGAAACGCAAAAAGCCCCGGAGGGTTACTCCGGGGCCGACGGTGATCGCGTGTCGGGAACCCGGAGCTACGTCGCGGCTGCGGCTGCGGCAACAACGGCGGCGGCAACGGCAATAACGGCCACGGCCGCCACGCGGGCGGCGAGCGCGAACCGGATTGCGGGGGCCATCGACATCGTGACGCCTTACGGGTTCTTCCGACGGGAAAGGATTACACCGCGACCGGGGCGGTGGCAAGTCGGTTTCCGAGAATCTGACTTGAGAGTAGGTCACTCGCTCCGCGACGGACACCAATCACGACGGAGGTGCTCCGCGGCCGCCGGAGTTGCCCCGGGGTGCGACTCGCGGAGCGAGTTGCCTACTTTCCAGTCACGCCGAGCGCTTCAGTCCGACGGGCGAGTCAGGGGCGTTGTCGGCGACGTACTTGAGGAGCTTCTCCCAGGCGTCGTCGCTGAACCCGGTGTCGCGGGCGACGCGCTGCAGGTCGGCGACCACCTCGGTGGCCGATTCGTACGGCCGGTCGGCGGCGACGGTGTCGGCCATCGGCGGCTCGGCGTCGGCCTCGAGCCGGCGCACGATTGCGAGTAGCGCGTCCGGGAACGGCTTCGGCTTGCCCGGCCGCTTCTGCTTGACGGCGAGTTGCGACCACCCGAAGAGAACCTGCCCGAACGCCCGCAGGTCGGCCGCGACCGAGAGGTCGGCGGGCTGGGGCTGCTGCGCTAGGAACGGCGGCTCGCCGAACCCGGTGACCTTCAGCGCGCCGTCTGCGGTGAGGACGAACGAGTCGGACGTGAGCCGCCCGTGGACGAGCCCGTGCCGGTGCGCCGACTCGATGCCGGCGGCGGCCATCGTCGCGAGCCGGACCCAGCACCCGGGGTGCCCGGCCTGGGCGGGCCAGTCGGCGCTGAACAGCCCGGTGAGCCACTCCTGCAGGACCGCGGGGCGGCCGCCGATTTCGAGCACGTCCTCGACGGCGGCGAGGTTCGGGTGGGCCGCGTCGCGGGCGGCGGCGAACCGCTGCCGGAACTCGTCGGGGTGGACCGCGTCCTGCATCTCGGTCTCGCTCAGGTGCCGGAGCAGGTGGACGCTCGCGCCGGTCCCGCGGCTCGGGTCGAACACGCGGTAGATCGCTTCCTTGGGCGTGACCCGCAGCCGGTCGATGACGCGGAACCGGCCGACCATGAGGGCGTCGAGGTTCCCGGCCTCGATGAGCGCGAGCTGGTACAGCGTGACGGCCCCGCTCGCGAGCAGCACCTGCCGGAGCGTGCGGCGCTGCCGGCCGGCCTCGGCCCACAGGGCGGTGAGCGTCTCGGCGTCCACGAGTGCGTGCGACCGCAGCAGTTCGCCGAGCTGCCGGTCGCCGGGTTCGAGTTCCAGTTCGGAATGCGGAATTCGGAGTGCGGAATCGGCAGACCCGCTTTCCGCGTCGCCGGTGTCCGCGAGCCGCGGGCCGGAGACGGTGTCGAGGTCCGCCACCGGAACGCGGGGCGCGCTCTCGGAGGGGTCCGCCCCGCGACCCCCGGCCAGTTCGCGGAGCTTCTTGCGGTACCACTCGCGCATGTCGCCGAGGTGCCGCTCGACCTCGGTGCGGCGCTCGGCGACGGCCTCGCGCTCGCGGCGCAACTGCTCGGCCTGCTCGGCGAGTTGCACCGTGACCGCGTCGGCCTGCTTCGCGGCGGTCTCGGCGGCGGCCTGCTTCGCGTCGATCCGCGACTCGCTGCTGGCGAGCGTCCGCTTCATGTCGCCGACCTGGCCCTGCCAGTCGATGAGCTGCTGGCGGAACGCGGTGACCGCGAGACGGTGCTCGGCCTTGGCCTGGTTGAGCGACTCTTCCTGCTCGCGGAGCCGCTCGGCCTCCTGGCGGACCTGGGCGCGGATGGCGGCCAGGTCCTCGCGGCTGAGGCGGGCGAAGTCGTGCAGTTCGGTGAGGTGCCCGCGGAGCATGTCGCGGGCCGACGCGAGCCGCTCGAGGGCGCCGGTCGCCTGCGCTTCGAGTTCGGGGGCCTGCCCGCGGAGCGCCTCGATCTCGGCGAGCGCCTGGGCGCGGAACGCGGCGAGTTCTTGTTGCGCCTTCTCGGTGTCGGCGGCGGCGGCGGCGCGCTCGGCCTCCCACCGCGTGCGGCTCTCGGCGAGGCTCTTGCGCTCCGCGGCGACGGCCGCGCCGACGTCCTTGAGGCGGCCGATCTGCCGGGCCAGCGCCTGTTCCTTGTCGGCGTAGTCGGCCGCGAGCCGGTCGATCTCGGCGGTCCGCTCGTCGAGCTGCTTGCGGCGCTGGTCGAGTTCGTCGAGCACGACGAGGCGGGTGGCCTCGGTGTCGGCGCGGCCCTGGTCGATCGCAGCCCGCTCGGCGGCGATGGTGCGGGCGAGTTCGTCGAGCGTCTTGGCCCGGGCGGTGAGGTCCTCGGCGCGGCGGCGGAGCTGCTCCTGGAACGCCTGGCGGGCCTCCTCGGCCTGGGCGAGCGCGGCCTCGCGCTCCCGCAGCGCGACGCGGTCGGCCTCGAGGCGGGCCTGGAGGTCGAACGCCTGCGACACGCGGCCCTTCAGCGTGCCGGCCTGCTCCGCGAACTCGGTGCTGCGCGAGTCGAGGTCGGCCTCGCGCTCCCGGAGCCGCTCCGCTTCCGCGGCGAGTGCCTCGCGCTGCGTGCGGATCTCGTCCAGCCCGGCCTTGAGGAGCGAGTCACGCTCGTCGAGCCGGTCGCGCTCCTTGGCGGTGTCGGCCTGAACGGTTACGAGTTGGGCGCGGAGCTCCTCGGCCTCGGAGATGCGGGCGCGGAGGTCGGCCAGCGACTCGTCCTCGCGGGTGCGGGCCGCGGCGAGCTGCGCCACCTCGCGCTCGGCCTCCTGGCGCGTGCGGTCGAGCTTGGCCCGCAGCACGCCGAGAACCGCCTGCTGCGCTTCGAGCTGGCCGGCGCGCTCGGCGAGCGTCGCCGACTGCGCGTCGAGGTCGGCCCGCTGCCGGTCGAGCCGCTCGGCCTCGGCGCGGAGCCGGTCCTCCTCGGCGGCGGCGAGGCGAACGGTCTCCTCCCACTCGGCCGAGTCGCGGCGGAGTTGCTCCAGCCGCACGTCGATCTCGCGGGCGCGCTCCGCCGAGCGCCGCTCCTGGTCCTCGACGGCCGCCGTGCGCCGCTCCAGGCGCACGAGGTCGTCCTGGAACTGGGTGCGGTCGCGGTTGAGCGCCGCCAGGTCTTCGGCGAACCGATCCTGGCGCGCGACGAGGTCGGCGTCGCGGTCGGCGAGCTGCTTCTCCCAGCCGGTGAGCCGCTCGGTGTCGGCGAGCTTCGACGCCTCGAACGTCTCCCGCGCCCGGTCGAGGATGCCGCGGTCGGCCGCGAACAGGTCGCGCTGGCGGGCGAGTTCCTGGAACGCCGCCGCGAGGCGGTCCTGCTGGTCCCGCAGCTCGCGGAGCTTCGGCTCGTACCCCGCGACCTCGGCGGCGACCGCGTCGCGGCGGCGGGCCGCCTCGGCCTCGGCCTCGGCGACGATGGCGCGGGTCGATTCGCGCCGCCGCTCCAGCTCCTCGAACTGGTCGCGGAACCGGGCGTGCGCCTCGGCCTCCGACGCGGTCGCCAGCGCCGCGAGTTCCGCCTCGAACTGCGTTCGCCGGTCGCGGAGTTCGCCCTCGAACGCGCCGCGACGCTGCTCCAGTTCCGCCTGTTGCGCCGCGAGGTCGGCCCGCCGGTCCTGGTACTCCCTGAGGAACCCCTCGCGGATGGCGGCGAGGTCGTCGCGGAACCGGTTCAACTCGGCCTCGCGGGCGTCGAGCGCCTGCTGCCGCGCCTCGGACTCGGCCGTCACCGCACGGTGCCGCTCGAACTCGGCCTCCATCTCCTGACGGCGGCGGTACCACGCGACGCGGTCGGATTCGAGTTCCTCGGTCTGCCGGTCGAGTTCGCGGGCCCGGCGGATCAGGTCCGCGTCGTCGTACTGCGGCTCCGGCAGTTCGATCGGCTCCGCGAGCGGCACCGGATCGGCCTGCGACTGTTGCCCCGGGACCTGTTCTTCCGCGACGGCGACGAACCGGGCCGCCACGAGCGCCGACGGCTGGACCAGCACGGCGATCTCGACGCCCGCGAGCGTCAGCACGTCGCCGGTCGAGACCACGGTCGGCGCGTTCGCCGGGAGCGGCTTGCCGTTGAGGAGGACGGGGAGGACCGGCGTGAGGCGGCGCACGCGGACGCCGTCGGGCTTGCGGACGAGCTGCGCGACGACCGGCGGCAGGTTCGGGGCGGGCAACCGCAGGTCGCACCCGTCGGCCCCGCCGATGAGGAACTCGGCCGCCCCGACCTCGTAGCTGACGGCCCGCCCCGCCGCGGCTCCGACCGCACGCACGTCGAGCCGGACCCGGGGCAACTCGGGCCGATCGACGTGCGGAAGGGGTGGCAGGGAGCCGAGCATGGTTGTGTGCGCCCCGGGTGATTCCCGGGATTCCGCGTCCGTGCGTAGTGACTGAGGGTGGCAATTGGAACGTATTCCGAACCGCGTGACAAGCCGAACTCGGCGGCCGCCGAAACCGCCGCCGGACCGTCACTCAAGCCACATTAAGTGTTTCGCCGCCGCCGCGCCACCCCTCGCCGAAACACTTCACTTTCGCCAAATCAACCACACTTTCGCGGACAAATTTCCATCAGAGCATATCACCCCGTCGCAACAACCGCAGGGGGCATCTGTTGCGACGGGTCGAACACCTGTCCTTGCAAACCGCGTGTCGATTGAGGCGGGACAAATACTCGGATTCGACGGACTCCGCGCTACTCAGGACGAAGCCGCCGACGCTCGCGTCGATTTGGAATCGCTACTCAACGCTGGTACGCACCACGAGCAGATCGGTCTTCGTTTCGCTGTCGTGGATTCGCAGCGTGAGACCACCCGGTTGAACTTCTATCAGGGGAACCCAATACAGATTGGGCACACTTATTCCTACCGTCTCGCCTCTGTCTTCACCAATGCGGACAGTCACTGTCAACTCGCTCGAGGAGTAAGTTACCGAAGTACATGTCACCTCGCGCTCACCGATCAAGTTGCCGAAGAACAGTACCGCCCATACAGACTTGTGTCCCAATTCTTCAGATAGCGAGAGGCTCCCGCTCCCTTCTCTTCGGCCGTCCACGACGTCCAGCGTGTCGCTCACCGCGCCCTCGATCGTCGCCGACTGAACCAAGAACGCGGTCCGGTACGGCATCTTCGCCAGACGCTTCCGGAGTCGCTCCCACTGCTCGGTGAACTCTTCATCATCCTTGCGACGGGGAACCCTCAGTCCGTCCTTGCGCCAGTTCGCGCAGTAGATCGAGGAGAGGGGGATGTCCGTCCGCTTGGGAACCTCTCTCGGGAGAGGCGCAACCGCGACCCCCTCCTGTTCGGGTTGGTTTCGTGGCTGTGGCACCAAGACGGGGCCAGCAGGCACCATGGCGGCCTCCCGTTCGGGAACGCGCGCGGTCTGCCGGCCGGCGACGACCCCCAGCGCCAGGCTCGCAACCACCAAGAGTGCGTATCGCATGGGACACCTCGCCCAGAACCCGGAACCCAGTACATTCCGGAACGCTGGTACAGTGTGCGGGTCAACGTCGCAGGCCATCGTTTCGTTTGCGGCTACCCTCAAAGATTCTTCGTCCCACCCCAATGTCCTGCATCTTGGCACACGACGTGCGACCGTGCCGTCTGTAACGCCCGACAATCCTCTTGCCCCGGGGGGGGCGGGTGCGCATCCTGTGTAGAACCGGTCGGGCGCGCCGCCGGCGCGTCGGGCCGGTGCCCTCCCTCCCCCGCTACCGCTTCGCGTGGGCGCACCACCGCGGAGGTCGCGACTTGCTCCCCGTCCTCTACGCCGTCACCCTCTTCACCGGGGCCGCGACGCTGTTCCTCGTCCAGCCGCTGGTCGGGAAGCTGCTCCTGCCCCTGGTCGGCGGCTCCCCGGGCGTCTGGAACACCTGCATGGTGTTCTTCCAGGCCGTCCTCCTCGCTGGGTACCTGTACGCGCACCGGGCCACCAGCACCCTCGGCGTCCGCCGCCAGGCGCTGTTCCACGTCGTCGTGCTGCTCACCGTGCTGGTCGCGTTCCGGGCCGCGGTCGCGAACACCGGGTCGCCCGTGCCGGTCGTCACGTCGCTGCTCCCCGAGGACCAGGACTACCCCATCTTCGGGCTCGTCGCGCTGCTCGCCGTCGCCGTCGGCGTCCCGTTCTTCGTCCTCAGCACGTCGTCGCCGCTGCTCCAGCGGTGGTTCGCCGCGAGCGGGCACCCGTCGGCCCGCGACCCGTACTTCCTCTACGCCGCGAGCAACGCCGGGAGCCTCGTCGGGCTGCTCGGCTACCCGCTCCTCATCGAGCCGCGGCTGACGCTCGCCGAGCAGCAGTGGCTGTTCGCGTGGGCCGTCGTCGGGTACGCGGTGCTGACGACGGTGTGCGTCGTGGCCGTGGTCCGCAACGCCGAGCCGGAGCCGGTTCCGAGGGAGCACGGGGAGATCACCGCGGAACTGGACGCGGCGCTCAGCAAGCCGATGACCGCCGCGCCGACCGCGGGCCGGGTCGTGCGCTGGGTGCTCCTCTCGGCCCTGCCGTCGAGCCTGCTGCTCGGGGTGACGACGCACGTCAGCACCAACCTCGCGCCGGTGCCGCTCCTGTGGGTCGTGCCGCTCGCGCTGTACCTCGTCAGCTTCATCCTCGTGTTCGCCCGCTGGCCCGACGGGCTGCACGCGGCGGTCGGCTACGTCACCCCGGTGCTACTGCTGTTCGTCGCGCTGTCGCTGCTGGTCGACGCCAGCGAGCCGTTCGCGCTGATCGGCGTGCTCCACATGGGGACGTTCTTCTGCGTCTGCCTCGTGTGCCACGGCGAACTCGCGAAGGACCGGCCGGCCGCGGAGCACCTCACCGTCTTCTACTTCTGGATGTCGCTGGGCGGGGTGATCGGCGGGCTCGTCAACGGCCTGTTCGCCCCGCTCCTGTTCCACCGGGTCGGGATGGTCGAGTACCCGCTGGCGATCGTGCTGGCGGCGGCCGTGCGGCCGCGGGTGTGCCGGGCGACCGGGGACGAGCCGCCGCTGCGCGCCGCCGACGTCGCGCTGGTCCTCGTGCTGCTCGGGCTGACGGTGGTGCTGGTGCTGCTCGTCCCGCGGTACGTCGTCGCCCCGCCGGACCTCGACGCACGCGAGTCGTTCCTCGAGAAGCTGCTCCGCGGCGGGCTGATGTTCGGGCTGCCGGCGGTCGCCGTGGCCGCCCTGCTCCGCCGCCCGTCGCGGTACGCGCTGTGCCTCGGGGCGCTGTTCGTCGCCGGCGCGTTCGACGCGGGCCGGCTCGGCGAGACGCTCCACATGGAGCGGAACTTCTACGGCGTGGTGCGGGTGTCGCGGTCGCCCGACGGGAAGTTCATCCGGCTCATCCACGGCACGACGGTCCACGGGCAGCAGCGCACCGACGAGCCGGGCCGCCCGCGGCCGATGACGTACTACACCGAGTCGGGGCCGGTCGGGCGGTTGTTCCAGGACCTCGGGAAGCGGAAGAGCAAGCTGCACCGCGTCGCGGTCGTCGGGCTCGGGACCGGCACCGTGGCGTGCTACGCGGAGGCCGGCGAGCACTGGACGTTCTTCGAGATCGACCCGGCCGTGGCCCGGATCGCGCAGAACCCCGCGTACTTCGGGTACCTGCACCACTGCAAGGCGGAGTACGAGGTCGTCCTCGGCGACGCCCGCCGCAACCTGCTGCGGCTCCCGGACGCGACGTTCGACGTCATCATCCTCGACGGGTTCTGCTCCGACGCGATGCCGGTCCACCTGCTGACGCGCGAGGCGTTCAAGCTGTACCTCCAGAAGCTGACGCCGACCGGCGTGCTGGCGGTGAACGTGACGAACCCGCACCTCGACCTGCCGCCGCTCGTGGCCCGCACGGCCGGCTCGGTGGACGACCGGCTCACGGTGCTGGAGTACCACGACCGGCCCGGCGAGCGGGACCGGCAGTTCGGGTCGGTCGAGTCGCAGTGGGTGATCCTGGCCCGCAGCGACCCGGCCCGCGACCCGGTGCTCTTCGACCCGTACTGGTGGCGGCGCACGACCGTGGCCCCCGGCCCGATCTGGCGCGACGACTTCGCCAACCTGCTCGCCGTGTGGAAGAAGCACGGGGACTGACGCGACGCGACAATACTGAGAGCCCCGGGAGTGATCCCGGGGCTCTCGCGTTGTGCGGCGTCTCCTTCCGGACCTGGGCCGCGGAGGGGCCACGACAAGCCGTACTCTCGGGCGACGCAACATCGCCCTGGTGCAAGGCACCGAGCTAAACGACCCGCACAACTCCCACGCAGACTACCCCCACCGCGGGCCGGCCGCAAGCGGCCCGGAGCGCGTTGCACGGCGCGCGGGCGCGGCCTAAGATTGCGCGCTCGCACCACGCTCACCGAGGCGGCGATGGATCACCCGACGATCGGCGGCGCACCGGACCCCAACGCGCCGGACCCGAACCCGGCCCCCAACCGGACCCTTCCCGCCCCGCCCCCGCCCGGTGCGGTCGCGTTCGCGCCGTCGCCCGACTCGACGCTCCCCGAGGCCGCCCGCGGCCCGGCGCCGGGAGTGCCGTCCGCCGCGGGCGGCGACGGGGGCACCGTGAACCAGTCGCCCGCGGAGCAGGCCGCCGCGGCGGCCGCGTCGCTCCGCCCCGCGGGCGCGGTCGCGATCCCCGGGTACGAGGTCCTGGGCGAGCTCGGCCGCGGCGGGATGGGCGTCGTGTACAAGGCCCGGCAGGTCGCGCTCAACCGGGTGGTCGCGCTCAAGACGATCCTCGGCGGCCGGGTCGGCCCCAAGGACCTGGCCCGGTTCCTGATCGAGGCCGAGGCGGTCGCCGCGATCGAGCACCCGAACGTGGTCCGCGTGTACGAGTACGGGGACCACGAGGGCCAGCCGTACATGGCGCTGGAGTTCCTCCCCGGGGGGACCCTCGGGGACCGGATCGAGCGGGCCGGGGGGCGGCTCCCGCCCCTGGCGGCGGCGCGGCTCGTCGCCACCGTCGCCCGGGGGGTGGCCGCGGCCCACGCGCTGGGCATCGTCCACCGCGACCTGAAGCCCGCGAACGTGCTGTTCGGCAGGGAGGACTCGGCCCGCGAGGACGGCGGGTCGGGCACCGGGGCCGACGGCCAGACCTCCGCGCCCAAGGTCGCGGACTTCGGGCTCGCGAAGCGGGCCGCGTCGAACCTGACCCAGACCCAGGCGGTGATGGGCACGCCGTCGTACATGGCCCCGGAGCAAGCCGACGGGCGCACCAAGTTCGTCGGGCCGACCGCCGACGTGTGGTCCCTGGGCGTGATCCTGTACGAGGCCCTCCACGGCGAGCGGCCGTTCCAGGCGGGCGACGTGCACGGGCTGCTCGGCATGATCCGGTCCGCGGACGTGCCCGCGTACGACCCCCGGGCCCGGGTCCCCCGCGAGCTGGACCTGATCTGCCGCAAGTGCCTGGAGAAGAACCCGGCCGACCGGTACCCGGCGGCGGCGGAGCTCGCGGACGACCTGGAGCGGTACGCCCGGGGCGAGCCGGTGACGGTCCGCCCGCTCGGGCCGGCCGCGCGGGCCGCGCGGTGGGCGAAGCGGAACCCGGTGGTCGCGGGGCTCCTGGCCGCGGTCGCGGCGTTCTCCGTCGGGCTCGTCGGGTCGCTGTTCGCCCACTACCGCGAGGCCCTGGCGCGGGCCGCGTTCGAGCAACAGGCCAAGGAGGGGGCGGAGCGGCTCCGGGACGCGGCCGAGGAACTGGCCGACGCGGAGAAGGCCCGCCGCATCGAGGCCGAGGCCCTGAGGCGCCGGGCCGAGGCCGAGGCCGCACGGGCCAACAAGGTCTCGGACTTCATGACCGGGGTGTTCCGCGGGAGCGACCCGCTCGACTTCTTCGGGTCCGACGTGCTCCCCCAGAACTGGGAGCAGCAGCGGACGAAGACGGCCGACGTGCTCCTGAGGGAGGCGGCCGCCACGCTCGCCACGGCCCTCCGGGACCAGCCCCTGACCCGGGCCAAGCTGTCCGACGCGGTGGCCAACGCGCTCGTCAGCTTCGGCGACTTCAGGACCGCCGAGCCGATCGTCACGGAGGCGCTGGCGCTCCGCCGGCGGCACCTCCCGGCCGACCACCCGGACGCGGTCGAGAACGAACTGGCCCTCGGGCGGCTGTACTGGAACCTGGGCGACTTCCCCGCGGCCCTGGAGTGGTTCCGCGGGGCCGGGGCCAAGTTGCGGCGGGCCGGGGCGGACGAGGCGACGGTCCTCAACGCCCGGTTCTACGAGGCGCTGGCCCTCGCGTTCCTCGACGCGGACGGGGCCGACGCCGCGTTCCGCGAGGTGATCGACGGCCGCGAGCGGCTCCTCGGCCGGGACCACAAGGACACGATCAACGCCCGGATCGGGTACGCCGGGATGCTGCTCGACCAGGGCCGGATCGGGGACGCCCTGAAGGTGCTCCCGCAGGTCCTCGCGGCCCTCGCGGCCCAGCCCAGCGCCCAGTTCCGCACCGTCGGCGAGGTGATCTCCGCGTTCCAGACCGGGGTCGGGCTCGCGCAGATGGCGGCCTCGGCCCCGGGCCTGAGCGAGTCGCTCTACCGCCAGGCCGAGGCCAAGCTCCGCGAGGCGCTCAAGAAGGCCGAGGCGAACATGCCGGTGGACCACTGGTTCGTCGGCATGATCCGGTTCGAGCTGGCGGAGGCGCTCGCCAACCAGGACCGGGCCGCCGAGGCCGCCGCGGTCGACGCCCGGCTCCTGGAGGGCATGCGCCGCGTGTACGGGTTCGCGCACCCCAAGGTGCTCATGGTCGGGTGCGCGGTCGGGAACCGGCTCGCGGCCGCCGGCAAGGTCGCCGAGGCCCGCAAGCTCTGGGACGACATCGACGCGGCCAACCTGAGGCAGTTCGGCCCGGACAACCACTGGCGGGGGAAGCTGCTGTTCTCGCGGTGCGCGTTCGAGGGCCAGTTCGGCACCGCCGCGGCCGCGCACCGGTACGCCGAGCCGGCCCTGGCCCTGGCCCGGTCCGGGAAGGTGCTCGGGGGCCGGAGCGCGTGCCAGCCGGTGCTGCTGGCGGCCAAGTGGTACGCCCGCCCGGGGCTCGCCGAACCCGGGCGGGCGGTGGCCCGCGAGCTGCTCGCGACCGCCCGGCGGATGACCTGCGCCGCGTACGGCCCCGGGGGCCGCGAGGCGTGCATCGCGCTGCGGGTCGAGGGGGAGGAGCTGTACGCGATGGGGGACCGCGCCGCCGGGGCCGAGCGGCTCGCCGAGGCCGGGGCGCTCGCGGCCGCGCTGCGGGCCGGGGACGACGCGGAGCGCCGCGACCTGCTTGCGGCCCTCGGCCGGTCGGAGAACGACCGCGGCCGGTTCGCCGCCGCCGAGCGGCACTTCGCCGCCGCGTTCGCCCTGTCCCGCGCCGACTGGCCGGCCGACCGCGTCACCGACGGGTGGGGGCTGGTCGCCGCCCGCGCCGGCCAGGGGAAGTACGCCGGGGCGGTGCCCGTACTGGAGGCCCTCCGCCGCTGGGCGAAGGGCGACGTCGACGCCGCGTGGATCGACCTGTGCCTCGCGGCGACCCACTTCGCGGCCGGCGACCCCGACGAGTACGCGGGCGGCGTGCGGGCGATGCTCAAGCGGTACGACGCGGCCACCGAGGTCCACGTCCTGGCCCGGTGCGCGTGGGCCCTGGGGCTGTCACCCGCCGCCGACCCCGCGGCCGCGGCGGCGCTCGCGGCCCGCGCCGCCCCCCGCGTCGCCCGGTACCCGAAGTACGCGTGGGGGCACTGGGGGCTGGCCCTGGTGCGGCTCCGGGCCGGCGACCTCGACGGGGCCGACGCGGCCCTGACCGCCGGCGGCCCGGTCTGGGGCACCCCGCCCCGCGACTGGGCGCTCCACCCGATCATCAGCGGGCTGTGCGCCGCGAAGCGGGGCCGCAGCGAGGCCGCTCGCGCGCTCCTCGCCCGGGCCGAGGCGGTCGGTGCGGCCGACCGGCCCGGGGAGAAGAACCCGTTCGCGTACCACGACTCGGACTGGGGCGACCGGCTCCTCGCCGACCTGTTGCTCGCCGAACTCCGGGCCGCCGTCGCCCCGCGGGAACCGGCCCCGCACCCCCGCCCGGTCGAGCGATAACCGCCGAGGGCCCCGGGACCGCTCCCGGGGCCCGCGCGTGGTGCGGCGTCTACTTCTGGAACTGGTCCGCGGTCGCGAAAGTGGGCGCCTCGCTCCGCGAGGCGCACCCCGGCGCGATGAGGTGGCCCGGGTTCGCTCGGCGTGCGGTTGGTGCCACTCGCTCCGCGAGTGACCCACCGGGCGGTCGCGTCAGAACAGCAGGATCACCTCGGCGAAGATCGACATGAGCGGGTTCACCTTCTCGTCCTTCTTGTTATAGAGCTGGCGGAACCCGGCCCCGGGGATCAGCGTCGAGATCCCGCCCATGATGATCGCGTTGTTGTTCAGCCGCGGCCGCCACTCGATGCCGCTGCTCAGGTCGGTGCCGATGTACCGGTCGATGTTGCTCTGGAACACGAACGTCTCCAGCGACGCGGTCTTGTCGAAGAACAGCGCGTTGGCGTTGTTGATGATCCGGTACCGCGGGGTGATGTCGAAGTCGATGCCCGCGTTGATGAGCCACAGGCCCGGGTTCACGAAGTTGCTCTGGCCCTGGATCCGGCTCGACCGGAGGTTCGCGTACTGGCTCTGGTCGTTGGTCAGCCCGACCCCGAACAGCGGGATCCGCTGCCGCCGCCAGAAGCTGAACTCGCCGCCGAAGTTCATGTTGTCGAAGATGCCGTCGAACCCGGTCGCGTGGGAGTTGTTCGGGTTCCCGTCGCCCGACTGGTACAGGCCGCTGGCCCGGAACCGCGCCCAGTCCCGGTCGTACGACAGCTCGACCGCCGCGAGCTGGGCCGAGATCTGCTGCGGGACGCCGGCCAGCGGGTTCCGGGTGTCGTGCCCGATGACCCAGTAGAACGCGTGCGAGATGTTGTACCGGCCGATGTGGCCGTCGCCGGCCAGGCCGAAGTACAGCGCGTCGACGGTGTGCTTCTGGAACACGCCGACCGGGTCCGGGCGGACCAGGAACCCGTTGTTGTCGAAGTAGAAGCTCGCGTTGTCGTTGTTGTAGTGGAAGCTCGCCTGGGCCGTGTACCCGGGGAAGATGAAGTCCTGGCGGTACAGGTTGGCGACCACGATGTTCTGGTCCCGGCCGCTGAACGCGTTGAGCTGGCTGTTGGTCTCCTTCTGCCGGGGCCGGAAGTACGCGAGGTTGTACTGGGTCCGGTTCCCGTCCAGGTTCCCGAAGAACCGCACGCCGGTGTTCACGTCGCTGAAGATGAACCCGCGGAAGTCGCTGGTGAACGGCTGCGACCCGGCCCGGACCGACACGAAGTCGTACTCGGGGCTCAGGTCCGCGAGCTTGTACTCCGCGAAGTACTCCTGGAGCGTGGTCCAGGTCCGGTTGCGGATCGTCCCCTTCCGCACGTCCGGGCTCACCACGGCCAGTTCCTGCACGCTCAGCGTGTTCACGTTGAACGCCGGGGTCACCTTGAGCCGCCAGTCCACGGGCTTGAACGCGGCGTCGCCGTGGAACAACTCGAACGACGCGGTCACCAGGTTCGAGTACACGAACTGGCCCGGCCGCCCGAAGAAGTCGACCGTGTTCTCGCGGGCCGTGCTCTCGAACGGCGTCGTCGCCGTCGGGATCGACCGGCCCTCGAACAGGGTGCTCACCACGCCCGTGAAGTTGAAGAACGTGTGCTGCCCGAGGATCGGGTAGTCGCCCTTGAGCACGCTCTGGTTGAACGGGTCGTACCACCGGCCCTGTTGGTACGGGTAGTCGGCGACCTTGGGGTGCCCGAGGCCGTACCGGTCCCACTCGGGGAACCCGATCCGCCACCGGTCCTCGATCGTGTCGTACTCCTCGTTGTTCCCGGACCGGGGCTTGACCCCGCTCTGCCCGGCGAACCCGAGGGTCGGGAAGTACACGTAGTTCGCCAGGGTCGGCATCTCGACCTCCTGCGCCGGCCCCGGTCGGGGGGCCGGGTCGAGGAGGCGGTTCAGCGGGTCGCGGCTCTCCGCCGGTGGGAGGCCGGGGGCCGCACCGGGCGGCTGCGCGGCGGCCGGGGCGCCGCCGGTGAGCGGCGGCAGGGTCTGCGGCGCGCGGCCCGGGAGGTCGACCCGCACCGGGTTGGGGGGCAGCGTGGGCGGCGCGACCCGCCCGGGTTCCCGCACGGCCCCGGCCCGCGGGGGCTGCCCCGCCCTCAGGTCCGCCGCGGCAACGAGGACCGCCCCGACCCCCAGGACGCCGGCCGCGGCCCACCTTCCCCACTGTGACAGCCGGCCCATGCGCTCCCCCCCCGTCCAAGGTTTCCCACGATTGCATCGGACGCCGCCCGTGCCGGGGATGAGGATTCTTCCGGGCGTGCCGGTGATTCCGGCAAATCGGGCGAATCCGTGGAGTTTTCGCGGGCGCCGTCCGATTCCACTCAAGTCACCTGACCGTGGAGGGGCGTCATGTCGAACGAGAAGGGCCGTACGCGACTGAAGTGCGAGCACCTGGACCCGCGGCACGCGCCCGCCGTCGCCACGCTCGCCGGCGGGGTCCTCACGGTCACCGGCGACGCGACCGCGGACCGCATCCGCATCACCCCGGAAGGGGACGCGATCCGGGTGCTCGACGGCACCGTGGTCCTCGGCGACTTCGCGGCCGCGGACGTCGCGAGCATCGTGGTCAACGCGGGCGACGGGAACGACACGCTCCAGGTCAGCAACCTGCTCGTCGTCCCGGTGACGTTCAACGGCGGCAACGGGAACGACAAGCTCGTGGGGGGCGGCGGCGGCGCGGTCCTCAACGGCGATGCGGGCACCGACCAGCTCACCGGCGGGGTCTCGGGCACGGTGTTCGACCCCGGGGCCGGGGCCGACCGGCTGTACCGGGTCGAGACGACCGACGTGGTCAACAACCTCGGGCCGGACGACCAAATGCTCAAGGAGAACCCGCTCCCGGTGCCGAAGTCGCCGGACTCGGAGTTCATGACCGCGGGCGAGGTGAACACGATCATCCAGCGGGCCGCGGCGGCCTCGGCCAGCAACGACGCGATCATCGTCATCACCGACCGCAACGGGCGCATCCTCGGGGTGCGGGTCGAGGACGGGGTGGACCCGGCGATCACGTCGGACCCGTCCCGGCTCGTGTTCGCGATCGACGGGGCCGTGTCGCTGGCTCGCACCGGCGCGTTCTTCGGCAACAACGCGGCCCCGCTCACCAGCCGCACCGTCCGGTCCCTGAGCCAGTCCACGATCACCCAGCGCGAGGTCGAGTCGCTCCCGTACGTCACCGACCCGAACTCGACGGTCCGCGGGCCGGGGTTCGTCGCGCCGGTCGGCATCAACGGGCACTTCCCGCCGGGGGTCGTGAACACCCCGCAGGTCGACCTGTTCAACATCGAGCACACGAACCGGGACGGCACGTACAGCCCCGGCCCGGACCGCATCATCGGCACCGCGGACGACGAGATCCGCACCAACCGGTTCAACATCGACTCGGCGTTCGTCCCGCCGGGGGCCGGGCTGTTCCCGCCCGACTCCTACGGGGTCGAGTCGGGGGTGGCCCCGCGGACCGCCAACGGCATCCCGATCGCGCAGAACCGCGGGATCGCGACCATCCCGGGCGGCATCCCGATCTTCAAGAACGGCCAGGTGGTCGGCGGCATCGGCGTGTTCTTCCCGGGCAAGACCGGGTACGCGACCGAGTCGAACTCGTCGCTGAGCGTGACGTTCGACCCGACCAAGCCGGACCGCACGCTGGAGGCCGAGTGGATCGCGTACGCGGCCGTCGGCGGCACGATCAACTCCGTGTCGCCGGGCGTCAACCCGGTGCCCATCGGCCCCATCGCCGGGGTCGCGGTGCCGACCGGGTACGGGCTCCCGACCGGCCGCATCGACCTCGTCGGCATCCAGCTCGACATCTTCGGCCCCGGCGGGGTGGCCGGGATCAACACGGTGCTGAACGTGGGCAGCATCGTCGGCCGCGGCGACCCGCTCGGCGCGAACCAGGTGATCGTCGCCGGCGACCCGAACCTGACCCGCGACGGCATCACCGTTCCCGAGGGGTGGCTGGTGGTCCCGCACGACGGGGTCGGCATCGCGGCCGCGGACGTGATGCAGATCATCACCCAGGGCATCAACCAGGCGAACGTGACCCGGGCCGCGATCCGGCTCCCGCTCGGCACGCGGACCAAGATGGTGTTCGCGGTGTCCGACCTGGAGGGGAACATCGTCGGCCTGTACCGCGACCCGGACGCGACCGTGTTCTCGATCGACGTCGCCGTGGCGAAGGCCCGCAACGTGGCGTACTACGCGAACCCGACCCAGCTCCAGGCGGTGGACCAGCTCGACGGGGTGCCGGCCGGGACCGCGTTCGAGGCCCGCACGTTCCGGTACCTGGCGCTGCCGCGGTTCCCGGAGAGCGTGCAGGGCGCGCCGCCCGGCCCGTTCTCGCAGCTCAACGACGGCGGCGTGGACCCGCTCCTGGGGATCACCGTCGGGAACCCGCTCCCGGCCTCGGCGTACCAGAGCGTCCTCGGGTACGACGCGTTCAACCCGGGGACCAACTTCCGCGCCCCGACCGACATCAAGAACCAGAACGGCATCGTGTTCTTCCCGGGCGCGGCCCCGGTGTACACGAGGTCGGGGACCGGCGCGCCGCGGGTGCTCATCGGCGGCCTCGGGGTCAGCGGCGACGGCGTGGACCAGGACGACGTGATGACCATCGGCGGCCAGGCCGGGTACAACGTGCCGGGCAACGTCCTGCGGGCCGACCAGGTGCTGTACCGCGGGGTCCGGCTCCCGTACCAGAAGACGAACCGCAACCCCGAGGGGTGACCCGCGGCGAGTTCAAAGCGCTTCGGTTGAAGTCAGCTGTAGTTGGCGGGCCGCCGCGGAGGGCGGCCCGCGTGGGGCCAGGGGATCCGACCCGGCACGCCGGGAGCCGCGGTCACTCGACTTTGAGCATTGAACGCGGAACGACTGGAGTCGGGCCGGGGAACGGGCGATGAATGGTGAGCGGACCCCGGGGCCGGAGCCCGGGGCCGGTCGCGTTCACCCCGAGGGTCCGCGCATGGTGCGCTCGTTCGTCGCCGCGGCGCTGGTGTGCGCCGCCCCCACCTTCGCGTTCGGCCAGGACCGGTTCGTCGAGCGGACCCCGTCCCGCCACGTCCCGCTCGTTCACACGATGGAGCGGGCCGGGTACCCCACGTCGGTCAAGCCCCACGCCATCCCGTCGGTCCCGCCGCAGTACACCGGCGGGTACATCGGCGGGGCGCGGCTGTTCCACGGGAACCGCCCGCTGGCCAAGGGCCCGTACGCGGCCCCGGGGCCGGTCCGGGACGGCACGTACGGCATCGACTACGCCGGGATCACGATGCGGCCGGGCCGGGTGTTCCTCGCGCCGTCCTACGACCCGTCGATCGGGCCGACGATCGCCCAGTCGTACCGGGCCGAGGGGCCGGTGGTGCCGGACGTGTTCTCGCTGCGGCCGCTCCGCAAGGCCGTGATCGAGGCCCGCGAGGACAAGCACGGCGGCGGCGAGGAAGGCAAGCCGGAGTGATTGGCCGAAGCAGAAGGG
>NZ_JBHYGG010000003.1:0-28680 GCF_051859125.1 Gemmata sp. | reverse complement strand
CGGGCCGCCACGGAGGGCGGCCCCTACCAGGCAGTGGCTTTGGGTTCGTAGGGGCCGCCCTCCGTGGCGGCCCGCGTGAGGCGAACGACTTCAGCCGAGTGAACTGGTAACACCACCCACGGGGAGCGCGCGTGATCAAGCTGATCTGCCCGAAGTGCATGAAGACGGTGCCGGTGCCGGACGACTTCTCGGGCCGCGAGGTGACGTGCCCGAACTGCATGAAGCCGTTCGACGCCCCGGCCCGGTACAACCCGGCGGTGATCCCCGACCCCGCACCGGCCCCGGCCCCCGTACCCCCACCGGCGGCCGCCGCGACGCCCGCACCCGTACCGACACCGATTGCCCCGGAGCCACGCATGACACCCGATGTTCCGTCCCCGCCGCCGGGGTTCGTGCCGCCGTCGCCGCTCACCCTGCCCGGCGTCACCGCGGTGCAACTCGCCCCGCCCCCGTACTACGCCGCACAAGGCGCGAGTGCGCCGACGCCGCTCGCCGGGTACACGCGCTCGCTCGGGTTCACGATCTCGCCGAACGTGATTCTGTGGACGCCGGCGGTGCTCCTGACGGTCGCGTTCTTCTGCACGTTCTTCCGGTGGACCGGGTCGTACCTGGGCGGGCACCCGGTGTACTCGCAGAGCCCGTGGCAGGCGGTGTTCGGCTCGGTGAGCCGGAACTTCGCGCTCGAGGCCAACATGCCGGTGTCGGGCGCGTGGCTCGACAAGGTCACGTCGGACTGGCTGATGCTGCTGCCGTACCTGTTCCTGCTGCTGGCCGCCACCGTGATCGCGTGGGCCGACCGCGGGTTCCAGGCGCTCGACCCGCGGAAGGTGCCGCCGATCGCAGGCATCTGGCCGTGGCGCAAGGCGGTGGTCGGGGTGCTGGCGTCGCTGGCACTGGTGCTGGTCGTGAGCCAACTCGTGAGCGGGTTCGGCATGGAGCGCGCGATCCGCAAAATGGTCCGCGAGAACCCGGAGCTGGCGAAGCAGCGCGAGGAGGCCGCGAACAGCCCGGCGAAGCTGGCCGCGGTGGAGAACCGCGAGGACTCGGAACTCGCGAAGTACAACCTGGAGAGCACCGGCTGGCGGGACCTCGCGGTGCTGTGCAACCTGCTCGCGATCGCCGCCGTGTTCCTGTCGATCCCGCTCGAGAAGCGCGGCGACAAGCCCCCGCCCCGCGTGGTGCTGCACTACTGACCGGAGGAGTGTTGCGTGCCGAGAGTGTTGGAGAGTGTTGCGTGTCGAGAGTGTTGGTTGCCGCCGGACAACTCAGCGCAGTGTCGGGCGGGGCACTCCCAACACGCAACACTCCCAACACTCCCAACTCGCAGCACTCAAACACTCCCACGCCAAGAGGCCGCTTCCTCGCCGTCGAGGCGCAGCGTGAGGCACTTCGCGCTGCCGCCGGCCTTCAGGAACTCGTCGAGTTCCACCTCGATCGACGTGTAGCCCGCTCGCGTCAGGCTCGCGGCGAGTTCAGGGCAGCGGCTGTTGTGAACGACCGTCTTGCCCACCACCACCGCGTTGCACCCGAACTTGAACGCCTCGTCCTCCACGACGGGGATGAGCTTCGGCACGTGCGTCGCCAGCACGCGCTGGCCGTAGGCGTCGAACGCGCCGGGGAAGTAGATCGCCTCGCCCGGCGCGAGCGGGCAGAAGCAGGTGTCGAGGTGGTAGAATCGCGTGTTCACGAGTTCGAGCGGCAGCACGCGGACGCCCAGCTTCTGGCCGACCCAGTTGTGCGCCGTCGCGTCGGACCGCGTGCGGTAGCCCGCGAACAGCGTGTCGCCGCAGAACAGCGCGTCGCCGGCCCCCTCGTGGAACATGTTCTCGGGGAGGTGCTCGACGGCGAACCCGTGCCCGGCGAACCACGCGTCGAAGTGCGGCGACTCGCGCGCCCGCACCTCGTGCTTGAAGCGGCTACTGAGGAACGTGGAGTGGAACACGAGGCCGGCGTTGGCGGTGAACACGAGGTCCGGGAGGCCGGGCCGCGGCGTCATCGTCTCGACCTGCACGCCGAGCCCCACGAGCGTGTCGCGGAGGTGCCTCCACTGCCGGAACGCGAGTTCGCGGACCGCCCCGAGGGACCGGTTCATCCACGGGTTGATCTCGTACTCGATGCCGTAGTGGTCCGGCGGACACATCAGAATTCGCGGCGGCATGGCACCCTTCCGTGATCGCGTGAGCGCGGCGGCTGTGGTGGTATTTTACGCGGCAGAGGTCGTTCAGGAGCCGATCGCGCATGCGCGTGTTTCACGTCCTACCGGTAATCGTGCGGTCCCTTCAGTTTGGCCCCGATGCGCGCAGCCTGTATCTGATCAGCGGGCCGATCGAAGGCGAGGAACAAGGTCTGGAACTGCTCGAGCAAGCGTTTCGAATCGACCTCATAACAGGGTGTGGTAGCCATCGGCCGTTCTCGGGTAGCGAAGTTGCGGTCTTCACTCCGGATATGCGGTGGCTGTACCACTCAGTATCCGTCGCCGTTTCCGGGGGTGAATTGGACCTTCGACGCATGAATATGGTTTCGGGCGAGAGTCAGCGCGTGTATGCGTCGAACGTACCGTACCCGCACGCCGCAGCTTTCACCCCGAACGGTCACATCTTGGCTATAGGCGGCGTTCACTACTCTGGTGGTGACGGTCGCGGTCTGTTGCACCGGCTCGATGTCTGGCACGTCTGCGAGCTTGATCCGATTGAGACCGATGCGCACTGCCTCGCATATTCACCTGACGGTCGCCAACTTGCCGCCGGGGGAAGTGGGTATTTGGGGAGCGGAACCGCTGTTGGGATTTGGGAGGGGAAGCGGCAGACAAAGGCGTTCGCTGGCCCGGCCGAGTTCGTAATGTGGGCGGCGGACGGACGACTCGCATGGGGAACAACGGATCGTGTCACCACGGTGCAGCCGACTGCGAACGAATCGCCACGACACCTTGAAAATACCGGTGGCCACCTGACTGGATTCGCATTCTCGTCGGACAGCCGACGCCTGCTGACCGGGTCGCGAACGGGAACGTGTTCGCTCCAAGATGTTGCGACCGGTTGCGTGGTCGCCTCCTTCGATTGGGGCATTGGCCCGATTCACTCCGTTGCGTTCTCGCCCGACGGGTTGACGTGTGCGGCGGGGGGCGAGAAGGGGCAGGTCGTGGTGTGGGACGTTGATACCTGAAGGAGCCGACCGTGATCGCGTGGAAGGCACACGGGGGGACGATCGAGTCGATGGCGTTCTCGGCCGACGGCCGGGTGCTCGCCACCGCCACCGGCGGCACCCGCACCGTCCACCTGTCCGACCCCACGACCGGCGCGCTCGCCCGCAAGCTCACCGGGGACTGGCCCGACGGCCGCGGG
The DNA here is from genome assembly GCF_051859125.1 of Gemmata sp. Lineage (NCBI taxonomy): Bacteria > Pseudomonadati > Planctomycetota > Planctomycetia > Gemmatales > Gemmataceae > Gemmata > Gemmata sp. Next base: position 25,339 of record NZ_JBHYGG010000003.1, on the reverse strand, counting down.
CTTCACAGCGTGAAGGCGGTCGCGTTCGCCCCGCACGCGCCGCTGCTCGCTGCCGGCAGCGCCCGCAGCGTCGCCGTGTGGAACACCGACACCTGGGAGCCCGTCGCCGACCTCGGCAGTGCCCTCGCCTACGAACTCGCGTTCGGGCCGGGCGAGCGGCCGGCCCTCGCGGCGTCCGACTCGATGGGCACCGCGGTCTACGCCGACGCGGGCCGGCCCACCGGGAGCGCCCCGCGGCCCTCCGACCACCTGCTCGGGATGCCCATCGGCGTCGCGGCGCTCGACTTCAGCCCGGACGGCCGGCTCGTGGCGGCGAACAACTGCCACGCGGCCGGGGTGTGGAACCCGGCCACCGGTGAGCGGCTGAAGTGGCTCAAGCGGCCGGCGGGCAACCACCGCGGCGCGGTCCGCTTCTCGCCGGACGGGGCCGTCCTGGCGCTGGCCCGCGGGAAGTTCGTCGACCTGTGGGCGATCGAGTTGAAGGTCGGGGTGTCGGCCCGGCTGACCGCGACGCTCACGGCCGGGACCGGCCGGCAGCCTGCGGTGTGGGCGCTGGGCTGGTCGGCCGACTCGCGCGTCCTGATGACCGCCGGGGCCGACGGGTTCGTGCGGTTCTGGGACGCGGCCGCGGGGCGAGAAATCCGCTCGTTCGCGTGGGGGCTCGGCAAGGTGTACTGCGCCGCGTTCTCGCCCGACGGGTTGACGTGTGCGGCGGGCGGCGAGAGCGGGCAGGTCGTGGTGTGGGACGTTGATGCGTGAGGGGTCGCGATGCTCGTCTGGAAGGCGCACGACAAGCGGGTGCGGGCGCTGGCGTTCTCGCCGGACGGCACCCGCATCGCCACCACCGCCGGCACGTCGAACGCCGTCTGGCTGTGGGACGCGCCCACCGGCCGGGCCGCGGGCCGACTCAGCGGCGGCAGCAGCATGCCCGTGTGCGGCATCGCCTTTTTCCCCGACGGCAAGCACCTCGCGGGCAACAGCGGGTACGGCGGCATTCGGGTCTGGAATGCCGCAACAAGTGAGGTCGTCGCCGACCTGTACAACCACACTAGCACGCCCGACACGGTTGCCGTCTCGGCCGACGGCTCGCGGCTCGTCAGCACCACCGCCGGCGGCCTCGCGGCGTGGACCGACGCGACGCGCCCGACAGGCGGCACGCCCCGCTCGCCCGACCGCACGGTGTCGCTCGGGCACCCCGGCGTGCCCCTGATCGGCTTCTCGCCCGGCGGGAACTACTTCGCCGTCGCCGGGTGGTACCTGCACCTGCACCCGGTCACGATCCCGAACGACACCGAGTTGCGGCAGTTCCGCGACCCGACGCCGAAGTCGCCGATGGGCGCGAGCGTCAGCGGGTTCGCGTTCACCCGCGACGACTCGCGAATGGCGCTCGTGCTCGGTCACCGCGCGGTCGTGTGGACGCCGGCCGACCTCGAATCGAGCCCCGTGCTGATCCCCGGCCACGGGAAGTCCGTGAAGGGCGTCGGCTTCCTCCCCGACGGCAACGTGCTGACGGCGGGGCTCGACGGCACCGCCCGCGTGTGGGACGCGAGCACCGGCCGCGAGGTGCGGTCGTTCAACTGGGGCGTCGGGAAGGTGTGGGTGGCCGCCGTGTCGCCCGACGGCGCGCTCTGCGCCGCGGGCAGCGAAGACGGCCACGTCGTCGTGTGGGACGTGGACGTGTGAACCGCCCGAAATCCAAGAATTGACGGCTGAACCGGTCGCTGTGTATGCCGGCCGGAACATGGTAGGCGACTCGCTCCGCGAGTCGCACCCCGGCGCAGCGCCGCTCCCCGTGTACCGCGACGTGCGGCTGGTGTCACTCGCGGAGCGAGTGACCTACCCTGCCCCGACCGTCCTGCACGTTGAACGCGAAACGCCGGTCACCCCAGCCACGCCGGAAGCTCGCCGGCCGGCGGCAGCGTAACGACCGTGAGGTTGCTGATGTGCGGGTGGGCCTTCACCGCGTTCAGCGCCGCTTCGGGCGGTTGGTTGTCCAGGTTCAGGATGCCGATCGCCTCGCCGCCGGCCGTCTGCCGGCCCACGGTCATCTGCGCGATGTTCACCTTGTGGTCGCCGAAGATCGTGCCGACGAACCCGATCAGCCCCGGCACGTCGCGGTGCGTGAACACCAGCAGCACGCCGTCGAGGTACCCCTCCATGCGGAACGGCCCGAGTTGAACGAGCCGGACGTACTGGTCGCCGAACAGCGTGCCGGCCGCGACGGTCGTGCCCTGCTCCGTCTCGACCTCGGCGTGCAAGAGCGCCGCGAAGTCGCCCCGCTTCGGGTTCGACGACTCGGTGATCTCGATCCCCCGCTCGCGGGCCAGCACCTCGGCGTTCACCAGGTTGACGCCCTGGCTCAGCCGGTACTCCAGCAGCCCGGCCGTGAACGCCGCGGTCAGCAGCCGCGTCTTCTTCCCCGCGAGGTCGCCCTTGTAGGTGAGCGTCGCCCTGCGGATCGCGCCCTGGGCGACCTGGGCGTGCAGCAGCCCGAGCCGCCGGGCGAGGTCGACGAACGGCCGCACCTCGGCGAGTTCGGTCGGGTTCACCGCCGCCATGTTCACCGCGTTGGCGACCTGGCCCTTGAGCAGGTAGTCGGCGATGAGCTGGGCCGCCTCGACCGCGACGTTCTCCTGCGCCTCGACCGTGCTGGCCCCGAGGTGCGGGGTGAGGACGCAGTTCGGGGCCTTGACGAGCGGGTTGTCGGCGGCGATCGGCTCGACCGAGAACACGTCGATGCCGGCCCCGGCGATGGTGCCCGCAGCCAGTGCGTCGGCGAGCGCCTGCTCGTCGATGATGCCGCCGCGGGCGACGTTGAGGACGCGGGCGGTCTTCTTCATCATGCCGAGTTCCCGCGGGCCGATGAGGCTCTTGGTCTCGGCCGACAGCGGGACGTGGACGGTGAGGAAGTCGACCTTCGGGAGCAGTTCGTCGAGCGACGCGGCGGTGGCGTACCCGAGTTCGGTGGCGCGGGCCGCGGTGACGAACGGGTCGAGGACGACGATCTTCATGTCGAGCCCGCGGGCGCGGCGGGCCACCTCGCCGCCGATGCGGCCGAGCCCGACGACGCCGAGCGTCTTGCCGGCGACCTCGGTGCCGACGAACTTGTTGCGGTCCCACCCGCCGGCCTTCATGACCGCGTCGGCGGCCGGGACCCGGCGGGCCAGCGCGAGGAGCAGCGCGACGGTGTGCTCGGCGGCCGAGACGGTGTTCCCGCCCGGCGTGTTCATGACGACGATGCCCTTGCGGGTCGCGGCCGCGAGGTCGATGTTGTCGACGCCCACGCCGGCCCGCGCGATGGCCCGGAGCTTGCCCGGGTTCTCGAGCAGTTCGGCGGTGAACTTCGGCTGCGAGCGGCAGATGGCGGCGTCGGCACTCTGGAGCGCGGCGATCTGCTTGTCCTTCGGCTCCTTGTGCAGGTTCGGCTGGTTGTCGACTTCCAGGCCGGCGGCCTTGAGGAGGTCGATCCCGGCGGACTCCAGCTTGTCGGCGATCAGGACGCGCGGCATTGCAATTCCTGAGACGGTGGTGAGAATTCTCGACGTCGAATAGTTTACGACCCGGCGGAACGATCGGGCAGTCCGACACCGCCGGGCCGGGGCGGGGTTCGCGGCCGCCGCGAAATCCACCGGGCCACCCGCCGCACCGCCCACACCGAGTCGATCGCGATCGACACGAGCGCCCACCAGAACAGGAAGTCGGCGTCGATCCGGTGGGTCGCTTGAAGGTCGGCTGCCAGGACCGGGACGGCGAACGACAGGACCGCAATCGGCACCCACTCGACCGGCCCGAAGTACCTACCGAACACCGCTCGCACCGCGAGCCACCACAGCCCGAACCAGCCGCAGATGAGGAGCAGAGTCAGGAGTTGGTCTTCGACCGGCATCGCAGCCTCCGCAGGAAGTTGGCGCCTGACGGTAGGGCCGGCTGTGCCGGCCGTCGCCCATGCGCCGGCGTTCGCCCCGGCCGGCACAGCCGGCCCTACGACCGGCGCACTTCCAGCAGCGGTGAGATCGGGACAAGCACCGATCTGGGCGGGTTCACAGGCGACCCACGCAACGGGTACCGACTATACTAACTGCGTTCATCCCCTCTCGGAACCGGAACACATGACACTCGCACGCTACGCGCTCCCGCTCCTCGCGGCGCTCGCCGCGCCGGCCGCGGCGCTCGGTCAGGCCAAGCAGCCCCCGAAGGACAAGCCGCCCGCCAAGGAGCCGCCCGCCACCGACCCGGCGACCATGAAGGTCGCCAAGGGGTTCAAGGTCGAGCTGCTGTACTCCGTTCCCAAGAACGAACAGGGGTCGTGGGTCAGCATGTGTACCGACCCGAAGGGCCGGCTCATCGTGTGCGACCAGTACGGCGGGCTGTACCGCGTCACCCCGCCGCCGGTCGGCACCACCGAGGGCACGAAGGTCGAACCGATCCCCGCGAAGATCGGCCAGGCGCAAGGGCTGCTGTGGGCGTTCGACGCGCTGTACGTCGTCGTCAACGGCAAGGACAGCGGGCTGTACAAGGTCACCTCGTCGAAGACGGACGACACGCTCGACACGGTCGAGCTGCTCCGAGCGCTCGAGGGCGGCGGCGGCGAGCACGGCCCGCACGCGGTCATGCTCCACCCGGACGGGAAGCGGCTCACCGTCGTGTGCGGGAACCAGACGAAGCTCACCAAGTTCGACACCACCAAGGTGCCGCCCGTGTGGGGCGAGGACCACCTCCTGCCCCGCGTGCCGGACGGCAACGGGTTCATGAAGGGGGTGATGGGACCGGGCGGCGCGATGTACAACGTCTCGCCCGACGGCAAGTCGTGGGAGCTGTTCAGCGTCGGGTTCCGCAACCAGTACGACGCGGCCTACAACAAGGCCGGCGACCTGTTCACCTACGACGCCGACATGGAGTGGGACTTCAACACCCCGTGGTACCGGCCGACCCGCGTGTGCCTCGTCACGAGCGGCAGCGAGTTCGGGTGGCGCAACGGCGCCGGCAAGTACCCGGCGTACTACGTCGACAACCTCCCGCCGGTCGTCAACATCGGGCCGGGCTCGCCCACGGGCGTGACCTTCGGGTACGGGGCCAAGTTCCCCCAGAAGTACCAGGACGCCTTCTTCATCTGCGACTGGAGCTACGGCAAGCTGTACGCGGTTCACCTCAAGCCGAGCGGCAGCGGGTACGCCGCGGACCTCGAGGAGTTCGTCACCGGCACCCCGCTGCCGCTGACCGACCTCGTCATCAACCCGGTCGACGGCGCGATGTACTTCGCCATCGGCGGCCGCAAGACGAAGTCCGGTCTGTACCGCGTGACGGCCGACGGCACTGCGAAGGACGCCCCGGCCCCGGCCGGGGACCCGGCGGCGACCGCCGCACGCGAGGTGCGGCTGGGCCTGGAGAAGCTGCACGCGAAGGTCGGGCCGGAGGCGGTCGAGGCCGCGTGGAAGGAACTCGGCAGCGCCGACCGGTTCATCCGGTTCGCGGCGCGCGTCGCAATCGAGCAGCAGGACGCGAAGTTGTGGGCCGACAAGGCCCTCGCCGAGACCGACCCCGCGAAGGCGATTCCCGCGGTCCTCGCGCTGGCCCGCGTGTCGGCCCCGTGCCCCGAGCACACGAAGGACAAGAAGGTCGCCGGCGACCCGGCGCTCCGCGGCAAGCTCCTCGATGCGCTCGGCCGCATCGACTTCGCGAAGCTGAGCGACGAGCAGAAGACCGACCTCGCCCGCACCTATCAGGTGGTGCTCAACCGGTTCGGGCAGCCGACCGAGAGCGAGCGGAAGGCGTGGCTCGCGAAGTACGCCCCGGCGTTCCCGACCGGGAGCCGGTTCGCCGACGCGGAGCTGCTCCAGGTGTTCGTGTTCCTCCAGGACGAGGCGACCGCCGCGAAGGGGATGAAGCTCCTCAAGGAGTCGCCGACGCAGGAGGAGCAACTGGAGTACGTCCGCGCCCTGCGGATGCTCAAGGCCGGGTGGACGCCGGAGCTGCGGAGGGACTACTTCCTGTGGTTCGTGCGGGCCGAGAACTACAAGGGCGGGAGCAGCTTCGCCAACTTCCTGAAGCTCATCAAGGCCGACGCGGTCGCGACGCTCACCGACGCCGAGAAGACCGCGTTCAAGGAGGTGCTCACCGCGACGGCCAAGACCACAAAGCTCCCCGAGGAGGCGCCGCGGCCGTTCGTGAAGGCGTACAAGGTCGCGGACCTGGAGGGCGCCGTGGAGAAGGTGAAGGCCGGGCGCGACTTCGAGCGCGGCCGCAAGCTGTTCGCGACCGGGAAGTGCTTCGCGTGCCACCGGTTCGACAACGAGGGCGGGAGCAACGGCCCGGACCTCACCGGCGTGGCCGGCCGGTTCAGCGCCCGCGACCTACTGGAGTCGATCGTGGACCCGAGCAAGGAGGTCAGCGACCAGTACGCGGCGGTCGAGATCCGCACGACCGACGAGCGGATCGTGAGCGGGCGGATCGTGAACCTGAGCAGCGACAACGTGATGGTGAACACCGACATGATGAACCCCGGCTCGACCGTGACGGTGGACCGGAAGCAGATCGAGTCGATGAAGCCGTCGAAGGTGTCGATGATGCCGGCCGGCCTCATCGACACCTTCGATGAGGCCGAGGTGCTCGACCTGCTGGCTTACGTGCTGTCCCGCGGCGACCGCAACAGCGCGATGTTCAAGAAGTGATGTGAAGCGACGAGGCCCACCCGTCGCGACGGGTGGGCCTCGCAGTGTGGGTGAGGCGGGACTCGAACCCGCACGCCCCTTGCGGAACTCTGCGTTTTAAGCGCAGTGTGTCTGCCATTCCACCACTCACCCAGGGGTGGTGGAATCATGTCAGACGCCGGGCGCGTTGACAAGTCGGTCGCATCAAAGTAGGCGGCGCGCTCCGATGTTCGGTGCGTCGGAATCGGTCCGAGCCCGAGCGCCGAGCGAGGGGTGGACGTGAACCCTCGCTCGGCGCTCGGGCTCGGACCAGCCCGCGACCGGCGGTGCGCAACGCCCCGCGTCCTCGCCGGAAGTCACGAACCGGGGTTCCGCAGCGCCTCGACCTCGGGCAGGTCCTTGATCGCGTTGAGCCCGAACGCTTGCAGGAACTTCTTGGTCGTGCCGTAGAGCTGCGGGCGGCCGAGCGAGTCGTGCCGGCCGGCGACCCGCACCAGCCCCTTCTCCATCAGTTGCCGCACCACCTCGCCGCACGCCACCCCGCGGACCTTCTCGACGTCGGCCCGCGTGATCGGCTGCTTGTACGCGACCACCGCGAGCGTCTCCAGCACCGTCGGCGTGAGCTTGAGTTCGTGGCCCGTGCGCTTGAGCCGCGCGAGCCACGGGTGGAACCGCGGCCGCGTCAGGAGCTGGTAGCCGCCGGCGATCTCTTCGACCTGGAACGCAGAGCCGCCGGCGTCGTAAAAACCGCGGAGCTGCTCGACGAGTTTGCGGGCCTCGGAGGCGTCGGCGAGGTCGGCGGCCTCGGCGAGCCGGCGCGCCGCGAGCGGTTCGTCGGCCAGGAGCAGCACCGCTTCGAGCCGGGCGAGTTCGGGGGTGCGGGCGTGCGGGTCGGTGGCCTCGGGTTCGGCGGCCTCGGGCCGCTGGCGCAGTGCGTGCGGCAGTTGACGGTTCGCGGGGCGTGCGGTCGCCGGGCGGAGGGTCGCGGGGCCGTGCCGCAGTCGGACGTGGAACATGCCGCCTCCTGCTGGCAACTCCGCGACCGCTTCGGTAGACTTGCCGAACGCCACCCGGCCGGAGCGAGGGTAGCTTACGCTGCGGCGCTCCGCCGCGGAAGAGGAAGGCCTCGCCCGGCAGAGCCCATCGTCGCGACTCACGGGGGATAAGTCGTAACGATCCCCCTGACGTGAAGGTACCCCGGGCGCGGTGGCGGTCCGTGAGCCCGGCGAGCGGGGGGCGTGAGCCCCCCGAGGTTCCGCGCTCGAACTTCACTCGGGGGGCTCACGCCCCCCGCTCGCCCCGAGCGAGAGGCGGTCCCGTGCCCGAGTTCTGGTCGCAACTCCTGCCGCACCCGTGGAGCGTGGCCGCCGCCGGGGCGGTCGCGGCCGGGCTCCTGTTCGCGTTCATCGGCGGGTCCACGTTCCTCGCGATCTGGGCCGAGCGCAAGGTGTCGGCCCGCATCCAGGACCGCCTCGGCCCCACCCGCGTCGGCCCGTTCGGACTGCTGCAGTCGCTCGCCGACGGCATCAAGCTCATCTCCAAGGAAGACTTCGCCCCCGACGCCGCGGACCGGTTCCTGTTCAAGCTCGCGCCGTACCTCGCGTTCTGCGCGAGCTTCGTCGGGTTCCTCGCGCTGCCGTTCGGCAACGGGCTCGTGGCCGAGAACCTGAACGTCGCCGCGTTCTTCATGCTCGCGGTGCTGTCGAGCGAGGTGTTCGGCGTGGTGCTGGCCGGGTACGCCTCGGCGAGCAAGTGGTCGCTGTTCGGCGGGGTCCGCGAGGCCGCCCAGGTGGTGAGCTACGAGGTGCCGCGGGCGCTGTGCGTGGTGGTGCCCGTGTGCGTCGCCGGCACGCTGAACCTGAACACCATCGGCACGCAGCAGGTCGGGTGGTTCTGGAACTGGAACATCTACCACGACCCGTTCACGTTCGTGGCGTTCTTCATCTTCTTCATCTGCGCGACGGCGAGCTGCAAGCGCGCCCCGTTCGACCTCGCCGAGGCCGAGAGCGAACTCGTCGCCGGGTTCCACACCGAGTACAGCGGCATCCGGTGGTCGTACTTCTTCCTGGCCGAGTACGGGAGCATGTTCGCGGTGAGCGGGCTCGCGAGCCTGCTGTTCCTGGGCGGCTGGCACACCGGGCTGCTCCCGTTCGAGCCGACCGAGCGGTTCGGGTTCTGGCCCGGGAACCTGCTGAACGTCGCCGTGTTCGTGGCGAAGTGCTGGGTGCTCGTGCTGCTCATGATGTGGGTGCGGTGGTCGCTGCCGCGGCTGCGGATCGACCAGGTGATGATGACGTGCCTCCAATACTTCCTGCCGATCAGTTGCGTGCTGCTGATCGGCGTGTGCCTGTGGCAACTGCTTGTGCCCGCGGACGCGGCCCGCGTCGTGAGCTACGTCCTGGCGTTCGGGTGGACGGGCTTCCTGCTGGTGGTGTTCCTGAGCGCGTTCCGCACCCCGGCCGGGTCCGGGGCGCTGCGGGGCGAACTCCCCGGCGCGTGGGCCGGCCAGCCCGCACCGCTCGATGCGAAGCCCGGCGCGTAGGTGCCCGACAGGAAGAGGAACAATGTCTCTGCCCGTGCTGCTCTTCGCCGTGGTCGCGACGATCACGGCCTGTTCCGCCCTCGGGGTGGTGCTGGCCCGGAACGTCGTGCGCATGGCCGTGTGGCTGCTGTTCACGCTCGTCGGCGTGTCGCTGCTGTACTTCCTCCTCGGGGCCGAGTTCGTCGGGGCCACGCAGCTCATCGTCTACGTCGGCGGCACGCTCATCCTGATCGTCTTCGGCGTGATGCTCACCGCCCAAGCGCCGCTGCGCGAGATCCGCACCCGGCCGGCCGAGTGGCTCGTCGGTGGGGCCGTCGGCGTGCTCCTGTTCGGGCTGCTCGTCGCGGTGTCGTACAACGTCGCGTTCCCGCCGGCCGACAACGGGCTCCCGGGCGTCGGCCCGCTCGGCCTCACGTTCCTCGGCGTGACCGACGCGAGCCCGGCCGGGAACGTCACCGGCGTTCCGAGCGACGTTGCCCTCGCCCGCACCCCGGTCGCGTACCTGCTGCCGTTCGAGATCGTGTCCGTTCACCTGCTCGTCGTGCTGGTGGGCGCGGCGTACCTGGCTCGGGCGAAGCGGAGGGTGCTTTCGTGAATGAGTTGGGCATACAGCCGTTCCTCGTGCTCTCCGCGTTCCTGTTCGCGTGCGGCGTCGTGTGCGTCGCGAGCAAGCGGAACGCGATTGGCGTGCTCATGGGGGTCGAACTGATCCTCAACGCCGCGAACGTGAACCTCGTCGCGTTCGCCCGGTTCAACCCGGCGTTCCGGCTCGACGGGCAGGTGTTCGCGCTGCTGGTGATCGTGCTCGCCGCCGCCGAGGCCGCCGTGGCGCTTGCGATCATCCTCAACTTTTACAACAACCACGGCACCGTGGACGTGGACGAGGCCGACGAGCTGCGGGGATAGCTTGTAGGGCCGGCTGTGCCGGCCGCATCGGGCGGCCCTCGGCGCGGCCGGCACAGCCGGCCCTACAAGCGGCCCACTTCTGTCGGAACGCGAAACGTTCAAAGTCAAACTTACAACGCTTATGGAAGTTCCCGGCCGCATCTACGTTCTCGCCACCCTGCTGCCGCTGGCGGCGTTCGTGCTGCTGCTTGTGGGCGGCGCGGCGCGGGCGTTCTACCGGCCGTTCCGCAAGCAGGGCGGGTTCCTCGGCACGATGTACTGGGTGTGCGGGGGCGACAAGCCGCTGCGGACCGGCGCGTACCTCGCGACCGCGTGCATGGCCGCCACCGCGGTCCTCGCCGTCGTCGGCCTGGTGCAGTTCCTCGGCGACCCCACCGAGGGCTCGATCCGGGCGTCGCGGTGGGCCGAGCGGATCGACTGGGTCCGCATCGGCCCCGGCGACACCCTGTCGCCGCCCGAGTGGGAACAGCAGCGCGCCACCGACAACGCCCGCCCCGCCCCGCGGCTCGCGCTGGCGCTCGAACTCGGCTACCGGATCGACTCCCTCACCGCCGTCGTGTTCGCGATGGTCAGCGTGATCGCCACGCTCATCTTCGTGTTCTCCACCGCGTACATGGCCGACGAGACTTCGGAGGTCGTTGAGGACCACTTCGTGACAACGAAGGTTGGGAGAGGGGGAGACACGGAGAGGGGGAGACACGGAGATCAGGGGCACCACTCCCCATCTCCCCATCTCCCCCACTCCCCATCTGGCTTCACCCGCCGCGGCCGGTACGGGCGGTTCTTCCTGTACCTGTCGCTGTTCTGCTTCTCGATGCTCAACCTCGTGATCGCCGACAACCTGTTCCAGGTGTTCGTGAGCTGGGAACTGGTCGGCGTGTGCTCGTTCTTCCTGATCGGGTTCTACTACGAGCGGCCCAGCGCCAGCGCCGCGGCGAACAAGGCGTTCATCGTCAACAGGGTCGGCGACGCCGGGTTCCTCGTCGGCATCGTCGTCGCGTGGTCGTACTGCGGCACGCTCAACATCGAGGAACTCACCCGCCGCGTGCGGGCGCCCGCGGAAGACTCGCACGGCGTGTACGAGATGGCGAACCAGGTCATCCGCGTCAGCGCCGAGCCGGTGCTGCCGACCGCGACCGCCGAGACGCCGCGGGACTACGCCCTGGAGCCGCGCGACAGGCCCGACACCGGCACACACGTCCTGCTGTTCCCGATCGTTTGGGAGGAGCCGACGCACTTCCACGGCCCCGGCCACGGCAAGCACAAGGACAGCGTGTTCGAGGTGCCGGTCCGCGGCGACTACGTCAGCTACGGGGTGATCCCCTACGCGGTGTTCGTGCTGATGGGGCTCGGCATCTTCCTCGGGTGCGTCGGCAAGAGTGCGCAGGTGCCGCTGCACACGTGGCTCCCGGACGCGATGGAAGGCCCGACGCCGGTGTCGGCGCTGATCCACGCGGCCACGATGGTCGCCGCGGGGGTGTACCTCGTCGGCCGGTGCTACCCGCTGTTCGCCGCCGAGGTGCTGCTGACGATCGCCTACACCGGCGCGGTCACGCTGTTCATCTCGGCGACGGTCGCGCTCGTGCAGACCGACATCAAGCGCGTCCTCGCGTACTCGACGTGCAGCCAGCTCGGGTTCATGGTGCTCGCCCTCGGCATCGGCGCGTGGACGGCCGGCCTGCTGCACCTCATCACCCACGCCTTCTTCAAGGCGCTGCTGTTCCTGTGCTCGGGCAGCGTGATCCACGGGTGCCACCACGAGCAGGACGTCCGCAAGATGGGCGGGCTCTGGAGGAAGATGCCGGTGACCGCGTTCGCGATGCTCGTCGGCGTGCTGGCGATCAGCGGCGCGCCGCTCCTCAGCGGGTGGTACAGCAAGGACCAGATCCTCGCCGCGGCGCTCGGCTACGGGCTCGAGCACAGGGCGCACGTCCTGCTCCTGGCGCTGCCGTTCGTGACCGCCCTGATGACCGCGTACTACATGTTCCGCCTGTGGTTCCTGACGTTCGCGGGCAAGCCGCGGGGCGACGGCGCGGCCCACGCGCACGAGTCGCCGCTCGCGATGACGGTCCCGCTCGTGGTGCTGGCGGTGTTCAGCGTCGGCGTCGCGTGGGGCTGGCCGGTCTGGGAGCCGGAGGCGAGCGCCCTCGGCCACGTTCTGGAGAAGTCGCAGCCGGCGTTCGTGGCGGCGCAGTTCGCCGCGGAGCACCGCGGGGCCGAGCACCGGCACCTCACCGCCGGTGCGCTGGCGCTGCTCCTGGGCGTCACCGGGGCGTGGCTCGCGTGGTGGCTGTTCGGGTGGCGGCAGCCCGCGGCCGTCGAGATGCACAAGCCCGGCGGCCCCGCGTACCGGTTCCTGCGCGAGAAGTGGTACTTCGACGAACTGTACGACGCCGCGGTCGTGAACCCAACCGTCGGGCTCGCGAGGGCCGCGGCCGCGGCCGACAAGGCCCCCACCGACCGGCCGCGGGTGCTCGCGCACCCCACGCTCGACGGGCTGTTCAACGCGGTCGGCGAGGCGTGCGTTGCGGCGGGGCAGGCGCTGCGGGCCGTGCAGACCGGCCGGGTGCGGACCTACGTCCTCGCGCTGGCCTTGACGGCGGCGGCGATGTTGGGGATTCTCACGGCCCTGGCGAAGTAGGGAAAGTGCGCCCTCCCCGGCGCGCTGGCGAGGAACGCAATGCCCGAGTCCGATCTCACCTGGCTGTCGCTGCTGGTGTTCCTGCCGGCCGCGTGCGCCGCGAGCCTGCTGGTGTTCCCCGCGAAGTGGCACGAGGCCATGCGGTGGTGGGCGCTGTTCGGCGCGGCCGGCGCGCTGGCCGTGAGCCTGTGCGTCGTCATCGGGTACTACTCGATGATCGACCACTACCCCGACGCCAACGGGTTCCCGCGGTACGCCACCGAAACGCGCCTCGACTCGCGGGCCGACCGGGCCGCCAGCGACGCGGCGCAACCGATCCCCAGGGTGATGCAGTCCGACGACTGGGTCACCCGCCGCCCGTGGATCGCCAAGTTCGGCGCGCAGTACGCGCTGGGCGTGGACGGCATCAGCCTCCCGCTCATCCTGCTCACCACCGTGGTCACGTTCTTCGCGATCGTCGCGTCGTGGAAGATCGACACGTCCGTCCGCGGCTACCTGTCGCTCGTGCTGCTGCTCGAGAGCGGGGTGATCGGCGCGTTCGTCGCGCTCGACTTCTTCCTCTTTTACGTCTTCTACGAGGTCATGCTGGTCCCGATGTTCGTGCTGATCGGGCTGTGGGGCGGAGAGCGGCGGCGGTACGCGGCGCTCAAGTTCGTCGTGTACACCCTGCTCGGCAGCGTCGGGCTCCTGGTCGCGCTCATCGGCCTGTACACGGTCAACGTCCGCGACTTCGTGGACCAGGAGGACGTGAAGCAGCGGGCCGCCGAACTCGCGAAGGCCGAGTACGGGCAGACACCGTCGCCCGAGCAGGTCGCCGCGGCGCACGAGCGGGTCGCCGTCCACACGTTCGACTTCGTCACGCTCTCGAAGGTCGGCCGCGCCGTGATGCTCGTCCTCAACGGTCAGGAGGAGCGGGTCGCGGCGCAGGCGAAGTTCGGCGAGGGCGCGCCGCCCGCCGGCGGCGAGGCCGCGCGGCAGGTGAAGCTGTTCGCCCCCGGGGTGAACGCCGCCGCCGCGGTCGCCCGGCTCAAGGCGCAACCCGTCTGCACGAAGGAGTTCCAGTACCTGTTCTTCGGGCTGCTGTTCCTCGGGTTCGCGGTGAAGGTGCCGATCGTGCCGCTGCACTCGTGGCTCCCGGACGCGCATGTCGAGGCGCCCACGCCGGTCAGCATGATCCTCGCCGGGGTGCTGCTGAAGCTCGGCGGCTACGGGCTGATCCGCGTCGCGTTCCCGGTGTGCCCGTGGGCCGCGTCGGAACTCGCGTGGTGGATCGGGCTCGTCGGCGTCGTCGGCATCGTCTACGGCGCGCTGGTCGCGATGGGGCAGACCGACTTCAAGAAGCTCCTCGCGTACTCGTCGGTGAGCCACATGGGGTTCGTGGTGCTGGGCCTGGCCGCGTGGGGCTCGGGCACGCACTCGCAGTACTGGCAGTGGGGCGTGAACGGGGCGGTGTTCCAGATGTTCGCGCACGGCGTCACGGCCGCCGGGCTGTTCTTCGTCGTCGGCGTCGTCTACGACCGCGCCCACCACCGCGACGTGAACCGGTTCGGCGGGCTGAAGGAGCCGATGCCGCTGTACTCGGGGCTGGCCGCGGTCCTGTTCTTCGCGTCGATGGGGCTCCCCGGGCTGTGCGGGTTCGTCGGCGAGTTCATGGTCCTGGCCGCCGCGTGGGACTTCTCCCCGGCGCTGGCGGTGCCGGCGATCCTCAGCGTCGTGCTCACCGCCGGCTACCTCCTGTGGACGTGGCAGCGGGTGTTCCTGGGCACGAACCCGGACACGCAGGCGTTCCCGGACCTGTCGCCGCGCGAGGCGGCGGTGCTGGTGCCGTTCGTGGCGCTGGCGGTCGCGCTGGGCATCTTCCCGCAGGCGATCCTCTTTAGCTGGATCGACCCGAGCGTGACCGGCTGGGTCGCGAACCTGTCCGTACTGAAGTGAGCCCGCACATAGACGAAGCGATGGGCCGCGGACGACGCGGATGAAAAACGGGATCGAAGCGGATCGGACAGAGGCGAACTGTCTGATCGGGTTCTCGATCCGGTCTTTCATCCGCGTCGTCCGCGGCCCATCGCTTGTTCGGCGACTGGCGTTCTACCCCGGCGGGGGCGGGCGGCGCTTGGGGCGGTCGCGGGACAGCGAGTCCTCGAGCACCTTGGCGAGCGTCAGGAGGCTCCACACGGCGGCCCGGGTGAGGCCGCGGGCAACGCGCTCGAGGTCGGTCGGGTCGTGCGGGACCGGGGGCGGGGGCTCAAAAGGGGTCGCTTTTCGGCTCGCCCAACGAAGGGCTGCCCCCTTTCGGGTCCCGGTGGTCCATGACCACCGTGGCGTCGCCGTTGGCAGCGGCTTCGGCAATGGAATCGAGTCGCGTCCGGGTGTCGGTCTCGAGGAGGGCGAGCGGCTTGGCGGGTCCGGACCCCATCAACTCGCCCCACCCCTGCCACCCGTCCACCTGCATGCACACGGCCTTGAGCGCGGCCATGATCGGCATCGCCAGGAACAGCCCCGACATGCCCCAGAGCTCCTCCCAGAAGAGGCACGCGAGCAGCACCGTCGTGGCGTTCAGGTCCATGCTCCGGCCCATCACCCAGGGGACGATGATGTACCCCTCGAAGGTGACGACCCCGACGTAGAACAGGCCGATCCCGACGGCCATGACCGGGTCGACGAACAGCAGCGCGTCGAGGAACGGCGGGATGCCGGCGGCGATCGTGCCCAGGTACGGGACGTAGCTCAGGACCGCGACGAGCAGCGCCCACAGGTACCAGTACTTGAGCCCGGCCGCGTTGTAGACCGCCCCCAGAACGACCGCGAGCCCGAGGTTCACGATCGTCCGCCAGATCAGGTACGTCCGGATCGCGGAGGCCATCTCGGCGATCGCAGTCGAGACCCGGTTCTGGGTCTCGCGGGACGGGCCGAAGATGGCCCGCACCTTGTCCGCCAGCATCTGCCCCTCTAGGAGGAGGAACAACGTGATGAACATGATGAGGATCGCCTGCCAGCCCCGCGCCCCGGTGGACAGCGCGATGGCCGGGAGGTTCTCCGACATCTTGCTGTTCGAGAAGTAGTCGCGGACGTGGCGGTAGATGTACGACTGGTTCGGGTCCTCGTAGTACGGGATGCCGACCCAACTCGGCAGCACGGCCTGGAGGTTGTTCTGGATCTTCCGGTACTGCTCCTGCCACGCGGCGTCGCCCATTGGCAGCCCTTCCAGGGTCTGCGGAATGGCGATCGCGAACGCGGCGACCACGACGAGGAACACCGCGACGGCAGCGATCAGCACCAGGACGCACGAGAAGAACCACGGCACCCGCACGAAGTCGTGGAGGAACCGGGCCGCCGGGTACAGGATCGACGCGAGCAGGACCGCGAGCACCAGCGGCACGAACAGGCTCGCGCCGAGCTTGAGCAGCGCGGCGATGCCGAGCACGGCCGACAGGTTCAGCCCGATGCGCGTCGCGGTCGTGAGGTTCAGGTTCATTCGCCCCCCTCGTCCCTCGTCCCGTACCCCGGCGCACGCGGCCGGGCTACCCGTCGATCTGTTCGGCGGCCGAGAGCGTGTTCACCAGAAGCATCGCGATCGTCATCGGGCCGACCCCGCCGGGCACCGGGGTCAGCGCCCCGGCCACGTCGGCCGCCCCGGGGTGTACGTCGCCGGTCAACTTCCCGTTCACGCTGTGCATCCCGACGTCGATCACCGTCGCGCCCGGCGCGATCATGTCGGGCGTGATCGCATGCAAAGCACCGGCCGCGACCACCAGAATCTCGGCCCGGCGGCACACGGCCGCGAGGTCGCGGGTCCGCGTGTGGGCGACCGTGACCGTCGCGTCGCCGCCCGCCGGGTTCGCTTTGGTCGCCTTCTGCATCAGCATCAGCGCCTGCGGCTTGCCGACGATGTTGCTGCGGCCGACGACGACGACC
Organism: Gemmata sp.; assembly: GCF_051859125.1. NCBI lineage: Bacteria > Pseudomonadati > Planctomycetota > Planctomycetia > Gemmatales > Gemmataceae > Gemmata > Gemmata sp. Next base: position 8,688 of record NZ_JBHYGG010000003.1, on the reverse strand, counting down.
TCCCGGCCGGCCGTCGCAATCCCGTTGCGCTGCAACAGTTGGACCACGCCGTGCGGGGTACAGGGATAGAACCTGGGGTGCCCCGCGGCGAGCAGGCCGACGTTTTCCGGGTGGAAGCAGTCCACGTCCTTCGACGGGGCCACGGACCGGAGGACCGCGTCCTCGTCGATCTGCTTCGGGAGAGGAAGTTGGACGAGGATACCATGAACCGCCGGGTCGCGGTTCAACTTTTCTACCACTTCCAGCAGGCCGGCCTGGGTGGTGTCGCCGGGGAGGGTGTGGACCCACGACGCGAGCCCGGCGTCGGCGCACGCCTTGTGCTTGTTGCGGACGTACACGTGGCTGGCCGGGTTGTCGCCGACGATCACGGCCGCCAGCCCCGGGGGGCGTTTTCCGGCCGCGGCGCGCGCGGCGACCTTTGCCGCGACCTCGCTCCGAATGGTCGCCGCCAGGGCCTTGCCGTCCAGCTTCGTCGCGGACATGTCACCCCCCAAGCCCAGTTGTTTGTGGTTCGGTGGCACCGGCCTCTGGCCTGTGGTTCCGGCACGCCCGGTTGACGTCATCGGTGGTTGGCGGGCCGCCACGAAGGGCGGCCCCTACGAGACGTTGGCTCTTGGTTTGTAGGGGCCGCCCTCCGTGGCGGCCCGCGTGGGGCGAACGATTCCGCACCGGCTTCCCGGCACACAGGCCGGAGGCCCGTGCCACCAACAAATCAGGTCGCCCCCCGGGTATTAGCCCAGCCGCTCCACCAGCTTCGGCAGCACCACGCCCGACGGGCCGTACAGCCCGACGTCCGCCATCTGGCTCGCCTCGGTCCGCGTCAGGTTCACCTCGATCACCCTGGCGGCCGGCTGCTTCCGCTTGGCGATCGGGACCAGCGACGCGGCCGGGTGGACGACCGCCGAGGTGCCGACGACCAGGAGCACGTTGCACCCGTAGGCGGCGTTCAGCGACGGCAGCCACACGCTCTCGGGCAGCGCCTCGCCGAACCACACGATGTCGGGCCGGAGCTGGCCGTAGCACTTCGGGCACGCGGGCTCGTCGCCGAGGTCCTCCTGAATGTTGCGGTCGGTCACGCGGTTGCAGCCCAGGCACCGGGTGCGGTGCAGGCTCCCGTGGATCTCCAGCACGTTCGTGCTGCCGGCGGTGCGGTGCAGGCCGTCCACGTTCTGGGTGACCAGCGTGAACCGCTCGCCCCAGCGGCGTTCGAGCGCGACCAGGGCGAGGTGCCCGGGGTTGGGCTCCACGGTCCGGGCGTTGGCGCGGCGGGCGTTGTAGAACTGCCACACGAGCTTCGGGTCGCGCTCGAACCCGTCGGGGCTGGCGACGTCCTCGATGCGGTGGCCCTCCCACAGCCCGTCGGACGCGCGGAACGTCGGCACCCCGCTCTCGGCCGAGACACCGGCCCCGGTCAGCACGCACACGCGGTCGGCGGCGCGCAGCCAGTCGGCGGCGCGGGTCAGGTCGTCATCGGTCATGGGGGGTCCTCCGGCGGCCGACCGGTCGCGGTGCAGGATAGCGGATCGTGCCGGGGGGAACAAGGAACCGGCGCCGGCCGCGGTCAAACTCGTGCTCCCTCTCGTGACAATGCCAGGGTCGTGGTTTACATTGAAGGTGGGGCGCACCCCCACACCCACTCGCACCGCGGAGACGACAGTCGTGAGCATCGTTCGCATGGGCATGGCCGAGGACGGCAAGTTCGGGGACGGGTACGAGGCGATCTTCGGCAAGAAGGCGGGCAAGGCCGCACCGGCCAGGGCCGCGGCCGTCACCAAGCCCGCGGCGGCGCCGGCCAAGAAGCCGGCCGAGAAGAAGCCCGTCAAGAAGAAGTGACCACGAACGGAGTTCGCCCCCGGGCGCGCCCGGGGGCTGCTTGTCGGGGCGCGGGCGTATAATGCACGCGATGGAACCGACCCCACCCGCGATCCGCGTCGACGCCCTCACCCGCACCTACACCAAGCCGCGCCGCCGGCGGTGGCCGTGGTCGAAGCCGCCCGCGGCCGACGACGCGAAGGACTTCGTCGCCCTCGGCGGCGTGGACCTCGAGGTGCGGCCCGGCGAACTGTTCGGGCTGCTCGGCCCGAACGGGGCCGGGAAGACCACCCTCATCAAGATCCTCACCACGCTCCTCGCCCCCACCACCGGGGCGGCGTTCGTCGACGGCCTCGACGTCGTCACCGAGGCCGACAAGGTCCGCCCGCTCATCAACATGGTTTCGGGCGGCGAGTCGTCGGGGTACGGCATCCTCAACGTCCGCGAGAACCTGTGGCTGTTCGCCCGCATCTACGGCGTGCCCACCGCGGTCGCCCACGAGCGGATCGACAAGATGATGGAGGTCGTCGGCCTCACCGACAAGGCGAAGAGCCGCGTGAGCCACCTCTCGACCGGCCAGCGGCAGAAGATGAACTTCTGCCGCGGGTTCATCACCGACCCGAAGATCCTGTTCCTCGACGAGCCGACGCTCGGGCTCGACGTGACCAGCGCCCGCGCGATCCGCGGGTTCGTCCGCGAGTGGATGGCTGAGCGGCCCGAGCGCACGCTGCTCCTCACGACGCACTACATGGCCGAGGCCGACGAGTTGTGCGACCGGCTGGCGATCATCGACCACGGGCGGGTGCTGGCGTGCGACACCCCGGCGAACCTGAAGCGCCGCGTGCAGAAGTACCCGCTCTACGAGCTGTCGCTGGCCCCCGGGAACGGCCCGGCCGACTGGGCGCACCTGGAGAAGCTCCCCGGCGTCCACCAGGCCCGGACCGCGACGACGCCGACGACCGTGGAGCTGAAGGTGTCGCTCCTGGACGAGCCGGCGATCGGCTCCGTGGTGCAGGCGCTGGTCACCGGCGGCGGCCGCATCCTCAGCCTGAAGAAGGTCGAGCCGACGCTCGAAGACGTGTTCATCGAACTGGTCGGGCACGGCCTGTCCGAGGGCGAGCCGCCGGCCCAAGCGGCCGCGTCGTAGGGCCGGCGCCGCCCCCCGAAACCCCGGTGCCCCGTAGCCGGCGGGGCGCGGGGGTGGTAGGCTTGTCGCATTCGCCTCCACCTCCGCCGGGGCCACGACCGTGCTGCTGCTCGTCCTGCTCCTCGTGACGCTCGTGCTGTTCGCCATCTTCCTCGGCGGCGGCATCATCGCGCAGGGCTACCTGTACCAGTCCCCGGCCGAGCGGCTCCCGCTCCGGGCGCTCGGGGCCGCGGCGCTCGTGGGCCTGTTCCTCACGATGTGGGTGTGGATCGACGCCCGCGCCCCCCGCAAGTACGACACGTTCTTCGAGTTCGCCCCCTACGAGACGAAGACGTTCGACGAGATGGACGCCGTCCGCTGGACGTCGCCCGACGGGAGCAAGCTGCGCGTGGACGGCAGCGGCACCCCGGTCGAGGAGGTGGTGAAGTTCAAGCGCGGCGTGGGCGGGAAGAAGGACACGTTCTTCGACCCCGCCGGCGAGCCGTTCCAGCTCAACAGCAGCGGCAAGAGCGGGCAGTCGTACATGACCGCCGCCATCAAGGCGAAGCCCGCCCCGGACGCGCCCGAGCCGGTGCGGTTCGGCGCGCAGCTCACCAAGGACAAGCGGACCTACGTGGACGGCCCGGACGGCCGCAGGTTCATCGAGGACAAGGGGAGCCGGTACGTCCAGGCCGACCAACTCGGCGTGGTGTACGCGCCGACGACGGGCACGGTGGCCGTCGCGCTGTTCATCAACTTGGTGCACTTCGTCGTGTGGTTCGTGGCGCTCTGGCTGGTCCTCCAGTTCAGCCGCGGGCACTCGGCGCTCATGGCCGTGGCGTTCGGGCTCCTCACGATGCTGCTGGTGCTGCCGCTCCTGTTCGCCCCGAACCGCAAGAAGCCCGACGACGCCCCGAAGCCGGTGGCGACGGCCCGCGCCGGCGCGCCGAACCCGGCGGCGGGGTTCTGAGCGGCCCGAGCAGCGGGGTCACCGGACTTCGATCAGGTTCGACACCTGCGCCGCCCCGTTCCGCCCGACCAGGAAGTCGAACTCGTCCACCTTGACCGTGAACGGCGGCCGGAACTCCGGCGACACGACGTTGTAGCCGACGACGTGCCCGCCCTTGCCCGCCTCCGCGGGGATGTCCACCGAGCCGAGTTCGCCGGACGCGGCCGTGATGTGGCACCGCAGGATCTTGTTCCCGGTCGGCGGCTCGAACACCCAGTAGTCGATGTCGTACTGTGCCCGGCCGCCGGGCTTCTCGGGGAGGGTGACCTTCACGTTCCCGATCGCCACCTTCCGGCCGGGGGCGTCCCTGGCCGCCTTCACGTCCGCCACCACCGGCGACGAGAAGACGCGGCCCGTGGGCGTAGGGACCGGAGTGCCGCGCGGCAGGTCGCCCCCGGCCTTGGCCCCGGGTCCGGCCGCGGGGGGCCCGGTCTTCGCGTCGGACGTGGGGGGCTTCTTGCCGCACCCGGCGGCCAGAGCGATCGCGAGAAGGACGAGTGGCGGGCGGGTCATTGGCGCACCCGGGGAGGGGCGGGGCGGGCGATACCCGCCAGTCTGGCACTGCACCCCGGGCCGGTCAAGAAGGTTCGGGCCGTTGCCGGCGGGCCGCGGGTGCGGTTAACTTGCCGGTGCCGGTGCCGGTGCCCCGCCGGTTCGCCCCTCGGAGCCCACACGTGCCCAGCGCCGCCCGCAAGCTGCTCGAACTGATCCGGTTCAGCCACACGATCTTCGCGCTGCCGTTCGCGCTCTTGGCCGCGGCCCTCGCGTGGGCCGAGGAGCCGTTCCGCCCCGCGGACCTCGTCGGCATCCTGCTGTGCATGGTGTTCGCCCGCAGCGCCGCGATGGCGTTCAACCGGCTCGCCGACCGGCACATCGACGCCCGCAACCCCCGCACCGCAACCCGGCACCTCCCGGCCGGCACGCTGAGCGCCGCCGCCGTGTGGGTCTTCACGCTCGCGTGCTGCGCCGGGTTCGTCGCCTCCACCCTGCTCTTCGCGTTCCGCGACCCGCCGAACCACTGGCCGCTGTACCTGTGCGGGCCGGTGCTGCTGTTTCTGCTGGGCTACTCGCTCGCGAAGCGGTTCACGAGCCTGGCGCACCTGTGGCTCGGCGCCGCGCTGATGCTCGCGCCGGTGGCCGCGTGGATCGCCGTGAAGGGGCCGACCGACCTGACCGTGCCGCTGATCCTCGGCGCGGCGGTCGCGTTCTGGGTCGCGGGGTTCGACATCCTCTACGCGTGCCAGGACGCCGACTTCGACCGCGCCGCCGGGCTCCACAGCGTCCCGTCGCGGTTCGGCGTGCCGACGAGCCTGCGGGTCGCGGCCGGGTGCCACGCGGTCATGTTCGGACTGCTGGTGTGGCTCGGGTTCGCGTCCCCGCACCTCGGGTGGGTGTACGCGGGCGGCCTCGCGGCGGCCGGCGGCCTGCTCGTGTACGAGCACCGGCTCGTGCGGCCCGACGACCTGACCCGCGTGAACAAGGCGTTCTTCCACGTCAACGGCGTCATCAGCGTCGGGCTGCTCGTCCTCGTGCTGATCCAGCTCGCGGTGCGGTGAACCCGGAGCCTTCGGACCCAGGGTTGGCACCCTGGGCTACGCACGGTCGTCCCTCCGGGACTCAAGGCACTGAGCCCCCGAAGGGGGCGGCAGGCCGTTGCCCAGGGTGCCAACCCGGGGGCGCGTGGCGACGTCGGCGCGGCGGTCTCGGCGAGAACTTGCTTACTGAGCGCCTTCAGGTCGAGGCTCTCCCCCTTCTTGGGGAACGGGTGCGAAAGGAGCCACCACTCCTCGGTGAACGCCGCCGACTCGCCCGGCTTGAGCCGCTCCCGCGGGCCGATCGGCTCCAGCTCGATCCGCGGGCCGGTCGGGTACCAGACCGACAGCGTCAGCCCGGCGGCCTCGTTGTACACCCGGTCCGGGAACGTCGCGAACCGCTTCACGAACAGCGTGTCGTTCGGCAGTGAGTACGCGAGCCACCCACCGAACGTGTCGAACCCGAGCTTCGGCTTCCGGGGCGGGGCGAGGATTTCGAGGAACCCGTCCCGCTCGCGGATCTTCTCGTCGGTCGCCCGCACGTTGATGACGGCGCCGTCCTCGTACATCGCGTACTTGCTCGGGAACCGGCTCGGGCGGTCGCCGAGCGGGACGACGCAGATGCCGCCGCCCGGCGAGAACGACCGGCCCCAGTGGCACACGTCGCGGGTCTCCTTGCCGACGTTCGCGAGCGTCTGCTTGCACACCAGCCCGACCGACGCCCCGTGCGCGATCAGCTTGAACTCGCGCGTCACCTGGACGCCGGCGGGCTCCTCCTTCGGACCGACGAGCTTCACCGAGCCGTCCTTGCCGACCTCGGCGGTCCACTCGCCGCCCCAGGTCTTCGGGTGCGGGGTCACAACCAGTTCCGGGCCGTAGTCGAACCGGCCCGCGGAACTCGGCCCCGGCTTGCCCGGTTGCCAGTCCTTCTCGGCGGGGTCGAGCCACATGGCGTCCTTGCCATCAATCGAGAACTCCAGCACGCGGCCGCCGACCTGCGGGCACAGCACGGCCCTCGCCTTGCCGAGCTTCATCTCGACGGCCTGCGCGTATCCATGGAACGGGGCGACGCGGGCCGTTGGCTCGTCCGCACGTGCGGCCGGGGCCGACAGGGCGACGAGCAGGACCGGGAGAGGGCACTGTCGCATGGGGGTTCTCGGTTGGGGCGGGCGAAACTCGGGACCAGAGGCCAGACGCCTTCGGCGACAGAAGACAGACGGCAGGAATCGGGCACGGGCACGCACGCGGGCACGCCCTGGGGCGAACCCTGAGCGCCAGCGAGGGGGTAGCGTTACCCCTCGCTGGCGCTCAGGGTTCGCCCAACCACAGCGGCGGCTCCGTGCCCGATCGGGCGTGCGATCCGCGTCGCCCGCCAGGGGCTTGCCCGAAGCGGGCCGCACCCCTGGCTACACTCGGTCGCCCTCCGGGGCTGCCGATCCGTGCGCCAGCCCGTGCCCGAGCCCGTGCCCGACTTCTTCCCTGTCCACCGTCCACTATCCACTATCCACTGCCCATTGGGGCCGACGATGGCTCGCAACGGCGGTCCCGACCCGAACATCATCGACGCCGGCCCGTGTTCTGTCTACCAATGAACCTTACCGTCTCAGGTGCGGCTCCCACCCACGCGCCTTCCCCCGAAAGGAACGGCTCATGCCAACTCTCCGTCCCCTCGCGCTGCTCGCCCTGCTGGCGGCCGCCGCGCCCGCGGCGGCCCAGACCCCGCCGAAGCCCGAACCGGCCGACTACCTGCTCCCCGACGACACCAAGATGACCCCGTTCAAGGACCGGGTTCCGATGGTGTTCGTCACCCGCAACCAGAAGGACTGGGCCGACCTGAAGGGCTACTTCAACGACGGCACCGAGGAGGCCGTGGACCCGGCCACCGGCGCGAAGGTCACCCGCAGGGTCGTGAAGATCAAGGTGCCCGCGGGGCTGACCACCGCCCCGCCGGTGCCCGCCGAGAACCCCATGACCGTCGAGAAGTGGGTGCTCGGCAAGAAGCTGTACTACGACGAGATCCTGTCGAGCGACGGGACCGTGTCGTGCGCGTCGTGCCACGCCCCCGTGAAGGGGTTCGCCGACGCGCGCAAGACGTCCACCGGCATCAGCGGCAAGCTCGGGCCGATCAACTCGCCGACCGTGATCAACGCCGCGTACAACCGGCTCCAGTTCTGGGACGGCCGGGCCGTCACCCTGGAGGACCAGTCGCAGGGGCCGGTCGGCAACAACATGGAGATGTTCAGCGGCAAGGCCGACGCCTGGGAGGAGGCCGTCGCCCGCATCCGCGCCACCCCGGAGCTGGTGAAGGCGTTCCTCGCCGTGTTCGGCCACGCCCCGACCCGCGACGCGGCCGCCAAGGCCATCGCCACCTACGAGCGCACCGTCCTGCTCGGCTCCGGCGTCCAGGACCGGGCCGAGGCGCTGATGCGCAAGCGGGTCACCGACGAGGAGTCCGGCAAGTTCGAGCTGAAGGCCGACGACTACGCGGCCGCCCTGAAGGCCGAGTTCGCCGCCAAGGGCCCGGCGCTGAAGGACCTCGGCCTCGACGCCGCGAAGGACGCCGACAAGCTCGACGCGGTCGCCAGGCAACTGCTGAACGGCCGCACGCTGTTCTTCGGCAAGGCCCGGTGCTCGAACTGCCACACCGGCGACACGTACACCGACGGCGGGTTCCACAACATCGGCATCGGGGCCGACAAGGACGGCGGCCTGCCGCTCGACCAGTTCGGCCGGTTCGCCCGGCTCCAGACCGGGCACAAGGACACGGCCCTCGTCGGCGCGTTCAAGACCCCCGGCCTCCGCGGCCTGCTCCAGACCGCCCCGTACATGCACTCGGGCGAGGACACCACCCTTGAGGCGGTGGTCGACTTCTACGACCGCGGCGGGAACGTGAACCCGTACCTGAGCGAGAAGATGCGCGACACGGCCGCCGAGGCCGCGTACGTCACCGCTCGCGCCGAGGGGAAGCCGGTCGACCCGGCGGTGAAGACGTTCGGGCCGGCGAAGAAGCCGATCATCCCGTTCAAGCTGAACCTGTCCGCGCAGGAAAAGGCCGACCTCGTGCTGTTCCTGAAGGCGCTCAACGGCGACCCGTTCGACCCGCTGATCGCCGACCCGAAGGCGTTCCCGGGCAAGTAGTTCCGCATGTAGGATCTGGCGAACGCTGAGCGCCAGCGAGGGGGGTGAGGTCCACCCCCCTCGCTGGCGCT
>NZ_JBHYGG010000002.1:59169-82927 GCF_051859125.1 Gemmata sp. | reverse complement strand
TCAAAGCTACACCGAACTGAACACAGTTCCCACCAACTTTCGCGACGCATACCCGCAGCCCACCGACGGGTTTGAGAATGCGTGACCGCCGCCCCGGTTCCGGGTAATGTGGGGGTCGCACCACTCTCCCCGCGGAGGCCGACCGTGGCCGTCCCAAACGCCCGCTGCCCCGGTTGCAACGCCAAGCTCGCATCGAAGCGCGGGCTCCGCCCCGGGCAGTCGGTCCGCTGCCCGAAGTGCGGCACCCGGTTCGCGGTCCCGGAACCAGCGCTCGCCCACGCGGTCGCGGCCCCACTTCCCGTGGCGCCGCCTACGCCAGCACCGCCCGCTCCCGCCGCGCCGCTCTCGCTCGACGACGATGCGCCCCAGCCGGTTCGGAGCAATGGGCGGGTTCGCCTGGCTCTCGCGTGCGTCGTCCTCGCGGTCGGGGCCGGCGGGTTCCTGGTCTACGAGCGGAAGCACCGCGACGCGGCGGCAACTCACGCGAGCGTCGAGCACCCGACCGAGCACCCGCCGCCGAAAGAGGAGCCGCCGCCCCCGCCCCCGCCCGAAGACCTCGACCGGCCCATCGACGCGCCCGAAGCGCCGCCCTTTCCCGGCGTGTTCCCGCGGCGCTTGCTGTTCGTGTCGGTCACGAAGTACGCCTTCCTCAACCCGCTCACCGCCGGGCCGCTCGCGGGGCTGGACCGCACGCGCGCCGCGGCCCTGGCGCTCGCGGCGCACTGGAAGGTGCCGGCCGACAAGCAACACGATCAGGTCTACGTGCTTTCGGACACCGCCCCGCCACCCGAGGGCCGGCCGTGCACCCGGGATGTCGTCCGCGGCACCGTCGAGCGGTTCCTCGTGACGAGCCGCGCCCAGGACCACGTCGCGCTCTACTTCGGCGGGCACGCGGTCGAGACCGGCGGGAAGGCGTACTTCGCCCCGGCCGACGGCGAGCACGACGACCCGGCCACGCTCGTTCCCGTGGACGAAATCTACGCGCACCTGCGGGCGTGCAAGGCGGCGCAGAAGGTGGTGATCTGGGACGTGTGCCGGTTCAACCCGCAGCGCGGCCGGTTGCGGCCGGGGAGCGAGCCGATGCCGGCGGCGCTGGCGGCCGCGCTTGCCGCGGCCCCCGCCGACGTGGAAGTGCTGCTCACCTGCCAGCCCGGCGAGAACGCCGCCGAAGCGTTCTCCGCACCGGCCGACGGCAGCACGTACTCGGGCAGTGCGTTCCTCGAAGCATTTCGATTGACCGGCGAGAAGCCGCCGAAGCAGCGGCGGAACGCGCAGCCGACCGACCCGATCATGACCGCGGCGTGGGCGAGCGTCGTGACGAAGCGGCTCGCCGATGTGGGCGGGGGCGCGCAGACCGTGAAGGTCACGGGTGCGCCGCGGGCGACCGCGTTCCCGTTCGACGCCGCCGAGCCGCTGCCCCCGCGGTTCGCGTTCCCCGAGCCGGCGAAGAGGCCGCCCGCTCCCGTGCCGTCGGCCGAGGTCGCCGCACTCGTGGCCGAGTTCGCGGTCCCGCCGCTCAAGACGTTCGGCGTGGACACCCCGCCGCCCGAGTTCCCCGACCGTGCCGGGGCGCTCAAGGACTACAAGGCCGACGTGCCGATCGACGACGTCCTGAAGAACCGGGCGAAGTACCCGCTCCGCGCCGCCGTGATCGATGCGCTCACCGACGTGCGGTCGCTGTGGAAGGTGTCGCCCAAGGGCGGCGTGCGGGTGCGGGAGTCGTTCACCGGCGAGGTGTCCAACACCCTGAAGCGCGACATCAAGGGCGACCAGAACACGCTCGCCGTCGGCATCGCCGCGCTGGAGGCCCACAACGACCGGCTCGACGCGCTCCAGAAGGACCGCGCGGCCCAGCCGAAGCGGTGGCAGGCGCACTTCGACTACGCCCGCGCCGTGGTGAAGTCGCGGCTCGCGTACCTCAACGAGTACAACCTGATGCTCGGCAACGTGCTCACCGAGACGCTCCCGGCCCGCGACGCGAAGGCGCGGGAGGACGGCTACCGGCTCGCGAGCACCGACACCGCGAAGATGAAGAGCAAGAAGGACGTGAAGCAACTCGCGGCCGAGGCGGCCGAGCTGTTCGACCGCATCGCGGCCGAGCGCCGGGGCACCCCGTGGGGCGACCAGGCCCGCCGCGACCGCCTCGTCCCCTACGGGATGGCGTGGCACCCGCTCGCGTCGAAGCCGTGACGGTGCCGCGCCCCGCGGCGACATCGTTCGCCCCACGCGGCCCCCCCCGGGGGGCGGCCCCTACAAACCGAAGGCATACTGTCTGGTAGGGCCGCTCTCGGGCGGCCCGCCAACCACCGAAGACTACATCCGAGGAGTACGATGTCCGACACCACCCGCCGCGCGTTCCTCGGCGCGGCCGCCGGTGCCGCCGCACTGCCGCACGACGCACGGGCCGGCACCGGGAACCCCAACGCCCCCGACCCGCTCCTGTCCGGCAAGGAACTGCCGACGTTCAAGTTCGAGCTGGAGAAGTCCCGCGGGAAGGTGAGCGGGTCGAGCTTCGGGAAGGAGGCGACCGTCGAGCAGCTTCCCATCTCGAAGGGGATGGCCGGGGTCTCGATGCGGCTCGAACCGGGCGTGTCGCGGGAGTTGCACTGGCACGCGAACGCCGCCGAGTGGGCCTACGTCGTCGGGGGCCGGTGCCGCACGACCGTGATCGACCCGGGCGGCGGCTCCGAGACCAACGACTTCGACCCCGGCGACGTGTGGTACTTCCCCCGCGGCCACGGGCACTCGATCCAGTGCCTCGGCGACACGCCGTGCCACTTCATCCTGATCTTCGACAACGGGTACTTCTCCGAGTTCGGCACGTTCAGCGTCACCGACTGGATCGGCCACGCGCCGCCGGCGCTGCTCGCGAAGAACCTCGGTCTCCCCGCGGAGGCGTTCGCCAAGTTCCCGAAGGCCGAGGTGTACTTCACGCACGGGAAGGTGCCGCCCGAGGCACCGGCGCCCCCGCACCAGGGCAAGTTCCGCAACGCGCCGGACACGCACAAGTACCGCCTCTCGGTGGAGCAGCCGCACTCGGTCCACGCGGGCGGCCGCGAGTGGCGCGTCGGGCGGGACAAGTTCCCGATCTCGAATACGATCACCGGTGTCGTCCTCGAACTGGAGCCGGGCGGGCTGCGGGAACTGCACTGGCACCCGAACGCCGACGAGTGGCAGTACGTCGTCTCGGGGGGCGACCTCGACGTGACGCTGTTCGGGTCGCACGGCCGGTTCCGGGTCGAGACGCTCGGCGCCGGCGACGTCGGGTACATCCCCCAGGGGTACGGGCACTCGATCGAGAACAAGGGGAAGCGGGTCGCGAAGCTCGTCATCGCGTTCAACACCGGGCACTACGAGGCGATCGACCTCTCGGCGTGGCTCGCGGCGAACCCGGACTACCTGCTCCGCGACACGTTCGGCGTGCCTGACGGATTCATCAAGCAGTTGCCGCGGCACCGGGTGTTCGTCGCGTCGAAGGACGGCCCCGGCGGGTCCGACCCGAACCCGCCGCAGTGAACCGGTTCCGTTCGCACTGGCGTTGGCACCGGGGTTGCAGCCCGGGGGATGAACAGCACGAAACCAACGCACCGGAGGCCAGTTCTTGGACAGGAAGGGCGGGTCGCGTGACCAATTGAACGCCGCTGGAGTGCAGCGGTGACCGAGCCGTTCCCCACCGACGTCGTTCGGTTCCTCGACACCCACGTCGAGTCGATCGACCAGTTGGAAATCCTCCGGGTACTGGGCGAGGAGCCGGCCCGAGGGTGGCCGGTCTCGGCGCTGGCCGCCGAGGTCCAGGCGGCCCCGGCCGCGGTCGCCGGGCACGCGGCGGCGCTGCGCGCCCGCGGGCTCCTCGCGCCCGAGGGGCCGGAGGGTGCCCCGGTGTGCCGGTTCGCCCCGGCCACGCCGGAACTGGACGCCCTCGCCCGCAAGGTCCTCCGCCTGTACCGCGAGCGGCCGGTCAGCATGATCAAGTACGTGTACGCGCGGGCCGCGGACCCGCTGCGGGCGTTCGCCGATGCGTTCCGGCTCCGGAAGGAGGGGTGAGGGTGGAAGGCGTCGTTTACCTCCTGTGCGCCGCCACCGCCCTCGCGTGCGGGGTGCTCCTGGTCCGCGGGTACCGCCGGTCCCGCTCGCGCCTGCTCCTGTGGTGCGGGCTGTGCTTCCTGCTGCTGTGCGCCGAGAACGTGGTGCTGTTCTTCGACCTCGTGGTCATCCCGGACGTGGACCTCCTCGTGGTCCGCCGCGGGCTCACGCTCGCGGGGGTGTCGGTGCTGTTGTTCGGCCTGGTGTGGGACGCGCCGCGGCGCTGACGGGGGCGACGATGGACCAGTTGCTGTCCGGGATGATCGCGATGGGGTTCGCCGTCGCCGGGGTGTTCTTCCTGCGGTTCTGGCGCGACACCCGCGACCGGCTGTTCGCCATGTTCGCGCTCTCGTTCCTCGTGATGGCCGGGAGCCGGATCGCGGTCGCGCTCTCGGACCAGCCCGCGGCCGGGACGGTCCAGTACTGGGTGCGGTTCGTGGCGTTCGGCCTGATCCTCTTCGCGGTGCTCGACAAGAACCGCCCGCCCCGGGCCGCCCCGCCGCCCTCGCCGCCCGCGTGACGCGCGAACCGGCGGGCCGCCCGCACCGTCCTTCGGAGCATGGACACCCCCGCGCACACAACGTTCCTCGTCTTCGGCGACCTGCACGGCCGGGTCCTGCCCGCGTTCCGCTTCGCGTCGTACTGGGCGCGGCGCGCGAAGCGGCCGGTCGCCGGGCTCCTCCAGGTCGGCGACCTCGGGTACTTCCCGAACCCGGCGGCGATGGACCGCGCCACCGTCCGCCACGCGAAGGACGACCCGCTCGAACTCGGCACGCTCGACATCGTCGCCACCAACCCCCTCGCTCAGGCCACCTTCGAGGACGACCCGCACGCCGCGCCGGGGCTGTGGTTCACCGCCGGCAACCACGAGGACTTCAAGGAACTCGAGCGCCTCGCGCTGGCGAGCGGCACGCAACCGGACTTCGCCGTCGATGCGTACTGCAAGGTCCGCGGCATCAAGGACGGGCACGTCAAGGTGCTCCCCGAGCGCTCGACGTGGGTGATCGAGCCGCCCCCGGACCTCGCGGCGCAACCCGCGCCGGGGGTCTCGGTGCCCGAGCTGCGGGTCGGGGCCGTCTGGGGAGTGGACGGCGACGGGCCGAACGGCCGCAAGAACCTCCCGCCCCGCGGGTACATCGACCACCGGGCCGTGGACCGGCTCGCGTGGGAGGAGTTCGACGTGCTGCTGTCGCACGACGCGCCGAAGGACGCCAAGCGCGTCGGGTACGGGAGCGAGGCGCTGCGGGCGCTGCTCGGCATCGCGAGGCCGAAGTTCGCGTTCTTCGGGCACTACGGCGGCGACGGCTCGTGGCTCGAAGGGGGGCCCGGCGAAACGCAGGTCTACCACCTCGCCGGCTTCGAGCTGCGGACCCGCGACGGGCACCCCGAAACCGGCAGCGTCGGCGTCCTCGAACACACCGGCAGCGGCTGGGAGTTCAACTTCATCGGCGACGCCGACCTCAAGCCGTACACCCGGTACAACTGGAAGTGGGTGTGACGCGCGTGCGAGTGGGGACCGGCACGTTGCACCAGTGCGGGGCCAAACGAAAAAGCCGGCGGCAAACGCCGCCGGCTTTTGATGGATAGGTTGGGTGAAGTGAAGTCAGGTGTGAGTGGTGGGTCAGGGGAGCCCCGGCCCGATCGTGTTCGACGCAAAGGGGTATTGCACGGCCTGTGCCAAAGTGCGGCGCAAAGCACCGCGTGCGTGCCGTCGCCTGGATTTCCCAGGCGGAGAGAGCGGTGACGGGTCCGGGGACCGGCCGCCGGTGGGTCCCGGCGATCGCCCGCCGAACCGGGGTGTGCAGTGCGCTGCCGAACCAGGGGAACCCAAACCCGCTACTCTGACCCGACGCCGTAACTTCCCCGGTCCGGTCGCCAAAGCGATGTTCCACTTCCGCCTGAAGCCGTCCCCGATCCCCGACGCCGGGGTCGGCGTGTTCGCCACGACGGACATCCCCCGCGGGACCGTTCTGAAGGAGTTGTTCGCTCCCGACGACGTGACCCGCCGGACCTGGGCCGAGTTCGCGGCGCTCGACGTGCCGGCCGAGGTGAAGGAGAACTTCGTCACGCGGTACGAGACGGAGTGCTTCACGCCGAGGGACTTCAACCGCATCAGCGTGGGCTGGTTCCTGAACGACTCCGAGGAGCCGAACCTCGCCCACGACGCGAACTACGACTACTTCACCCTCCGCGACGTCCGCGCCGGTGAGGAGTTGCTCATCCGGTACGACGACCTGTGACCGCCCGCCGGCATCACACCCCTTCGAGGCTGATGCCGCCGTTCAGGACGTTCAGGTTGAACCCGCCCGCGAGCGGGGTGCCCGACAGCGGGGCGAGGAACTGCACCCCCGACGACGCCCCGCGGGTGACGAGGACGAGGTTGCGCGTCCCGCCCGCCCCCGGCGACACGCCGGCGATCGCGGCAACCGTGACGCCCTTGCCCGCGAGGTAGCTCTTGCTCGGCCCGGCGCCGGTGCTCGTCGCCGTGGCCAGGCCCGTGGCCGTGTTCACCGCGAACGCCGCCACCCGCACCCGGGCGTTGCTCGCGTCCGTCACCGCGTCCAGTGCCGCGAACACCAGCTCGTCCTTCCCGTCGCCGTTCGCGTCGGTGAACGTCACCCGCCCGCCGCCGTCGATGATCTTCGTCCCCGACCCGACCCCCGCGAACGGGGCCAGCGGCGCGTTCGTGCCCGAGAGCCTCAGTTCCGCCAGGGCCGTCCCGGCGGCGTTGAGGTCGAACGCCTTGAGCTTGAGCGTCTTGTTCGGGTTCGTGACCGCGACCGCGTCGCCGCGGGTCACTGCGATCTCGTCGCCGGGCGCGCCGTCCAGGTCGCCGACCGCGACGACGACGCCCTTCGCGTAGGCCGGGCCGAACGGCGTGTGCCCGAGCTTGTCGGACCCGACGAACGTGTCGGCCGCGCCGTTCTTGGTGCCCCCCGGCGTGACGACGACGAGCCGCCCGTACTCGAGCCTCGCCGCCTGCGGGCCGACGCGGGTGCCGGCCACGAGGTCGATCTTGCCGTCGCCGTTCACGTCCCCAACGGCGATGTTCAGGCCGTTCGTGTACGCCCCGGTCCGGTCCGTGGTCCCCTTCTGCTGCCCCGGCCCGGCGTGGTTGGCGAACGGGGTGAACGTGTGGAGGTGCGACAGCGTCCCCTTGGCCGCTGCGGTGCCGTCGAACACGAACACCTTCCCGGCCTTGGTCGCGGCCAGGCCGTTCACCCCGCCCGCGTCGGCCGCGGTGACGAACAGGTCCGGGACCGCGTCGCCATTGAAGTCGCCGAACGCGACCTGTACCACGCCCCTGTACGGCCCGGCCTTGGTGTCGAGCGGCCGCACGGTCGAGACGACCGCGCCCGTGGTCGGGTTCAGCGTGCGGACGGTGCCGTCGGAGCCGCCGACCGCCATGAGCGGGGAGTTCTTGACCGCGACGGTGGCGCTCGGCCCGGCGGCCGGGGCGGACTGGTTCGCCTTGTCGGTCGCGGTGCTGGCCGCGATGGAGATGCCCAGGGTGCCGTTGCCCGTGATGTTGCTGATGGTCACGGTCCGCGTCTTCCCGCTCCCGGTCACGGTGACCGTGCCGTTGGCGGTGCCGGTCTTGTTCAGGGTCACGTTGGCCGCGGTCAGGGTGCTGGTGTTGAAGTTCGGGTCCGCGTAGGTGACCGTGTACGTCACGACGCCGCGGCCCGTCGCCGCCGAGGACGGCGCGCCGATCGTGACCGTCGGGGCGGCCGTGTCCACGACGAGCGCCTTCGACTTCGCGAGCGACTGGCCGCTCGGGATCGCGAGCGGGACGGCGGTGCCGCCGGCGTCGCGGAGCGTGGCCCCGGTCGCGAGCGCGAGCGCCGTCGAGTCCAGGTCGCCGCTGTTGTGCCCGGCCGCGACGGTGTACGTCCCGGTCACGGTCGTCTGGTTGGTGAACGGCGCGAACGTGACGGTGCCGCCGCCGCTAAGGGCCAGCGTCAGGTTCCCACCCGCGAGCGTGACCGGCTGCGAGAACGTGAGGGTGACGTTGATGGTCGCCCCGACGCCGTAGGTGCCGTTGGCGGTCGTCGAGGTCACGGTGCTGACCGCCGCCGTGGCGCTGGTCACGTTCAGCGTGACGACCTGCGTGTCCGGGGTCGTGTGCGATGCGTCCTTCACGCCGAACTTCAAGGAGATCGGCCCCGTGAAGTTGGCCGGCGGCGTGACCGTCACGCGGCCCGTCGCCTGGTCGATCTGCGTCTGCACGTTTACCGTCTGGCCGCCCGTCGTGGTCGCGCTCACGACCGAGTACGTGAGGGCGTCACCCTCCAGGTCGGTCGCCGTCAGTTGGAACGTGGCCGCCGTCCCCGGCGTCGTGGTCTGGCCCGCGACCGGGCCGAGGAACGGGGCGTCGTTCACGGCGTCGGCCACGAAGTTCACGTTGAACGTGTCCCCGGTGCTCGACGCGCCGCCGTCGCTCGGCGTGACGGTGACGGCCGACGTGCCGGTGAAGGTCGCCGGGGCGGTGACCCGCAGCACGCCGTTCGGGTCGTTCGGCACCACCGTCGCGGCGGTGATGGTGACCGGACTGAGTGGCGTCCCCGTGTCACTGCTCTGCACCGGCGTGGACATGAGCTTGGCGAAGGTGTCGAACCCGGCGACGAGCTGGCCGAAGATGGTGTGCTGGAAGTTCAGGTTCTGCGGCTGCTGCCCGAGGGTCAGGTCGGTGTCGGTGATGAAGAACTGCGAGTCGCCGGTGTCGTCGCCCGAGTTCGCCATCGCCAGCAGCCCGGGGCTGTTGAACGTCAGCCGGGTGGTGAACTCGTCGTCGATCTTCAGGCCCGAGCCCCCGGTCCCGTTGCCGTTCGGGTCGCCGCCCTGGGCCACGAACCCGTCGATGATCCGGTGGAACGTCAGGTCGTCGTAAAAGCCCTGGTTCACGAGCGCGACGATGCGCGCCGTGGTGGCCGGCGCGAGGGTGTCGAACAGCCGGAACGTGAGGTCGCCCTCGAACGCGGCCCCGCCCGCGGCCGTCCCCGCGACGCGCAACTTGATCGTCGTCCCGCCGGTCACGACCTGCACCTGCACCTGCGGGTTGCTGCTGGCGGCGGAGTACGTGACGGTGCCGGTCGCGTTGGTGACCGTGAGCGGGAGGTACAGGTCCTTGGTGTTCGGCGTGGTGAAGTCGTTGAGTGGGGCGAGCGTCGCCGGCACCTCGCGGGGCTCGAGCTGTTCGAGCCCCAGGCGCGAGCGGCGGGCGGGGCGGGGGTGCTTCTTGGCAGAACGCATGCGGGGCTCCGTGGGCGTCAAGGGTGTGGTCGCAGGGTGCGTGGAATTCGTCGCGGGTCGTCGCTCGTGTGGGCGCTAACAAGCGGGCGGCGGGCGCGTCGTGCGCCGGCCGGCCCGCGAGTTAGCACCCGGTGCGGCCGCCGGGCGCCCGGGATCGCTTCCTTACCCCGGAGCCCCGAGCCGTTCACCGCGGGTTCGCCCTTCAATCAGGCGAACTGGACCGAGAAGGCGCCCGACTCGGGCGAGAAGGCGAAGTGCGCCGTCCCCGCCGCCGCGAGCCGCCGGTACGCGCCGGTGCCCCCGGTCGCGGTGTACGTGAAGGCCGCCGGGAGCGGGCTGAACCCCGGTTGCAGCGGGCCGAGCAGGTCGAGTGCGATCGTGCCGTGCGCGTCGGTCAGGACCACCCGGCCGGTCGCACGCCCGCGGGCCGCGAACCCGACCCCGCGGACCCAGCCGGTCAGTTCAAAGGCGCCCATCCCGGCGAGCGCCACGGTGCCCGACAGGTCGAACACGGTCCCGACGTCGGGGAGGGCGTGCGAGCCGGTGTCGGTGCCGCCGCCCTGCCCGTTCAGGTGCCGGCCCGCGGCCACCCGGTCGCGGGCCGGGGGCGCGGGCGTCCCGACGTGCGGGTCGGGACGCGCACCGGCCGCCGCCCTGGTCGCAATCTGCTTTGGCATCAGTTTCGCGCCCCGGTTGGACACGGCATGTCCTCCTAACGTGCCGGGCGGCCGAACGCGGCCACCCACCGGGTACATCGAATCCGGCGCGCGGAACGAGCGCGACTTTGGGAATTTTTCTCGGGGGCCGGTCACGGGGCGCGGCGAAGGGTCTCCCGCAGCGCCGCCGCCTGCGGGTTGGTGGGGTCGAGGGCCAGGGCGCGCTCGACGTCGGCGAGGGCCCGGTCGCGGCGGCCGGTGCGGAGGTGCGCGAGCCCCTGGTGCAGGTGCCCGGCGGGGTTGTCCGGGTCGAGGCCGGTGCAGACCGCGAACGACAGCAGCGCGTCCTCGTGCCGGCCGGCGGCGAGGTCGCACCGGCCCAACTGGAGCCGCGCCCAGAACGACCGCGGGTCGCGGCCGGTGGCCCGCTCGAACTCGATCCGGGCCGGCCCCAGCGCGCCGCGCCTCAGGTGGTAGTTCCCGACCGCGACGTGGTGCCACGCCGACGCCGCCGGGGCGTCGGTTGCGCGCCGCGCGTCGGCCTCGGCGTCCGCGTGTTGCCCGGCCCCCCGCTTCAGCGCCGCGAGTTCGAGGTACAGGCCGGCCCACGGGCCGAGTTCGCGGTCCGCCTCGGTGAGCGCGTCGATCGCGGCCCGCCGCGCCCCGGCCGGGTCCGCCGCGAGTTGGACCCGCAGGTTCGACCAGACGATCACCACGTCGAGCAGGTCGACGCGGGCGGTCTCGCGCACCGCCGCCGGGGCGTCACCCCTCACCAGGGCGAACAGGTCGGCGCGGCGCGCCCACAGGTCGGCCCCGACCCGCTCGGCCCGCGCCAGATCGGCCGCGGGAACAGCGTCGGCCGCCGAGACCGCCCGCATCCCCTCGGCCAGCGTGTGGAGGTCGCCGCACGCGACCGCCTGGTCCGATTGCCGCAGCCCGCGGGCGAGCCCGGCCCCCAGTCCGCCCGTGAACGGCAGCCCCTCGGCGACCGCGAGCCCGCGGCGGTACGCGCCGCGGGCGTCGGTGAACCGGCCGCGGGCGAGTTCGGCGTTCCCCTCGTCGAGGGCGACCCGGGCCGCGGCCAGGCGACTGCTCACCTGACTCGCCCCGAGCACGCCGCCGCCCACGAGAACGGTGAGCGCCGCGCCGAGGATCAGCCCCTGCGGGCGGCGGCGGCGCCACTTCGCCCACCGCTCGCCGAGCGAGTGGTTGCGGACGCCGCGCAGCGGGAGGTCGTTCAGGTGCCGGCGGAGGTCGTCGCCGAGCGCCGCGGCGTCCGGGTAGCGGTCGCGCGCCTCGGGTTCGAGGCACCGCGAAACAACATCGGAGAGCCCGCGACTCACCCGACGGTTTCGTGCGGTCAGTGGAACGGGCCGCTCCCCCGGCAACTCCCCGGCGAGCGCCTCGTACATCAGCACGCCGAGGGAGTACACGTCGGACCGGCCGTCGACCTCGGCGGAAATCGCCCGGCCGGTGCGGATCGCGTCGAGGGCGGCCCGCTGCTCCGGCGACTGGTACGCGGGCGTGCCCCCGAGCCACGGCGGGGGCGGCCCGACGGCCGGCACCGGCGGCCGCGCGAGGTGGAAGTCCAGCAGCATGGGCCGCCCCTCGGCTGTGAGGAGCACGTTCGAGGGCTTCACGTCCATGTGGACCAGTCGGTGGTCGTGCGCGAACTGGAGCGCGTCGGCCAGCCCCTCCGCGACCCGCACCACCACCCGGACGTAGTCGGTCGCCCACGCCGGCGGCGCGACCGGCCCGGCCCCGAACGGCGGCGCGTTTCCGGGGGCCGCGGCGATCGCGTCCCACACCTGGGCCGGGGTCCGCTCGGCCGCCGGCACTGGCGCGAGCGCGGCGAGCGCGTGGGCGAGCGTCGCGCCGCCGAAGAACGGCATGCACAGAACCCGGAGCCGGCGGGCCTGGTCGTCGTGCGCCGCGTACAGCGGGACGATGTTGGTGTGCTGGAGGCGGGCGAGGGTGTGGTGCTCGGCGTCGGCCCGCGGCGTCAGCTTCAGCACCACCTGGCGGTTGGCGAGCGACGGCTGGCGGGCGAGGTACACCCGGCCGCGGCGGCCCCGGCCGAGTTCCGCGAGCAGGTCGAACTCGGCGAGCCGCTCGCCGACCGCGGGGAACACCGGCTCGCGGTCGACTTCGAGGGCGTCGCGGAGGTCGAGGAGGAGGCGGAGTTGCGTGGCCCACTGCGGGAACCGGGCGAGCACCTCGGCCGAGCCGCCGGGCTCGCCGCTCTCGCGGCGGAGCGAGACCTCCTCGTAGATCAGTTCGCCGGCGGCCCCGGGGTGGTCGCGGAGCTGGGGGTGCTCGGAGAGGAAGTCCTCGGTGAGCGGGCGCTCGCCCAGGTCCCACCGGCGGCGCATCTCGGCCACCAATCGGTCGGCCAGCGCGTTCACCTCGGTCGAGTGCCCGGGGGCGGTGCTACTGTCCATCGAGGACGCGGGGCGGGGAGTCGTCGGTGCCGTCGAACGCGACCTGGCGGGCGAGGTGGCGGAGGATGCGGCGGACGCTCCCGGCGTGGAGCCCGGTCCGCTCGCTGATCTCCTCGCACGTGTACCCGAGGCGGCGGAGGTCGAGCACCGTGCGGTGCTCGGGCGGGCACGCGGCGAGCAGGCTCTGCCACGCGGCCCCGGCGCGGGCGTGCTCACTGGGCCGCGGCTCGGACCCCGGCAGCTCGCGGGCGAGTTCGCCCAGCGCCTCCTCGCGGCCGGTCTGGGCCTGGGCGCCCCGGGCGCGGTCGTACAGCCGGCACAGCACGACCCGCGTGAGGAACGCCCGCAGGTGGGCGGTGTCGTTGAACTGCCAGCGGGCCTCGCGGAACCCGTCGAGGAGGGTCGCCCACGCGGACTGGACGATGTCGGCCGAGTCGAACCGGGTGCGGACCCCGGTCGGCATCCGCCGGCGGACGAGCCCGCGGAGGAACGGCTCGAACGCCTCGAACAGTTCGCCCGTGGCGGCCTCGTCGCCGCGGCGGAGCCGGGCGAGGACGTGATCGAGCGGCGCGTCGGTCATTGCCGGACCACGAGAGTAGGGGCCTCGGTGTGCGGGGACCGGACGCGGAGCCGCTGCCGGGCGACTTCGAGCGCGACGCCGACCGCGCCGATCGACACCGCCCAGTACCCGACGCGTTCCCAGAGCGCCACGGGGGCGGTCGGGTCGGCGAGCGCCGCGCCGAGCGTGTCGAGGAACTGGTCCGCGGCCCCGAGCAGGTCCGCGACCCCGGGCGTCGCGGTGATGTCGCCGGCGAAGGCGGGCACCGGTTCGACCGGCGCCGACTCGGCCCTCGCGAACTCCTCGACCACCACCGTGCGAGCGGCGGGCGCCGCGGTTGCGGCGGCCTCCTCTGTTTCGTCCGCGTACTCGGGTAGCTCGTACTCGACGACCTGCGGCGGCGGGGGCAACTTCAGGACGACCTCGCCGAGCGGTTCGTCGACTTCCTTGGGTCGCGAACGCACGACCTGGGCGGGGTCGAACTCGGGCACCGCGGGCACGACTGGCTCGGCCGTCGCGTCGGGCGTGCGGTGGAAGACGATCCCGGTGGCCGCGGGCGCGAGAAACGACGCCGCGGGGGAGCGGACCCTCGCGGCGGCCGCCATCATCGAGTCGGCCGCGAGCGGGAACGAGGGCACACGAACCCGCGTGGCACCCGTCATCCCCGAGCCGGCCGCGAGAGAGGATGAGGGCGAACGACCTTGCGCGGCGTCCAGCACGACCGAGTCGGCCATGACGGGGAACGAGGGCGCAGAGATGTCGCCCCCGAAGAGACCGAAGAGACCGAAGTCCGCGGGGAGCGCACGGTCTTCGAGTGGTTCAACGCGCAGCCGGCGATTTGCGACAGCAGGCATGAGGGCCTCGTTGGTCCGACCCGAGAGCCGGCATGATACTCGGACCGGAGCGGTCCGACCACCCCACCCGGCAGAGTCGACCCAGTCTCCCGAATCACAGTAAGGGAGACGAAGCGCACTGCAAGGAGATTTGCCCGCCGCGAACGGGAACAATAGCCGCGGCGGCGGAACAACCGCACCAGCTCCATCACCGTTGCCACATCTCAGGGCGGCGCCGCTTACCGAACAGGCACCGGCCACCCACTCCCATTTCGCTCGGGACCGCCCCGATCCCGTATAAGTCGCACGCCCCAGATCAGTTACGCGATGGGGCGTGATTTCCCACACACGCGGTACGGTCGTTGCGTTCCCCCATAATCATCCCGCTTGATTCTACTCACGAGCACTTCCGATGACCCGCCTCATTGTGGCGTCGGCCCTCCTGTTGACTAGCGCGTCCTCGGCTCCGGCCAGTCTCGCGGCCAGGACATCAGCGGTCCCGCTCGACGACCTCCGGTTCCCGGTCCGCAGCCTGCCGGTCGGCACGGTGCCGCTCCCGGCCCCGCCACCGCAGGTCGATGTGAGCGGGGACACGCAGGTGCTGTTGAACGGCCGCCGGGTCGAGTTCCGCGAGGTGCCCTCCGCGGCGACGGTCGAGCGCGTCGTCCTCGCCGCCGATGGGAAGACGATCGTTCGGATCGAGTTCACCATGCCCCGTTAAGGACTAACGGCCGGGCCGTTGAGGTGGGGCACGAACGTCTGTGCGGCGAGTTGGGGGAGGGGTCTCCGCAACCGATGCCAACTCCTCGCACAGACGCCAAACTCCTCGCGAACGGGGGGAGAGCCTCGCACAGAACCCCCGACTCCTCGCGAGCGAAGGGAAGAGCCCCGCACAGAACCCACGACTCTTTGCAAGAACCCTTCGCGCCGGGCACGAATCCAGGCCTCAACTGCTCTGCAGCGCAACCACCGAAACGCACGTTAGACGCGCCTCGGGGTGCTCCACCCGGAATCGGGGTTGGGTCCGCCACACCAAAGTAAGCGGCCCCCGAGTGGACCGTTCGAAACGGCCGACTCGGGGGCGTGCGCCTGCTTTGCGAGGCTCACCGCCGCGGGATGACGACGCCCGGGTTGGTGCTCGTTCCGCCGACGCCGGGGGCCACTTGCCCCGCCGTCGTCGACGAGGAGGGGAGCTGCTGCACGACGCCGCCCGTAATCGGGTACACGCGGGCCACGCCGTCCGCACCCACAATCGTGATCGTTTGCCCGGTCACCGCGCCCGGGCCGGTGAACGCCGGAGCCGCGGGGAGCGCCGCATAGGGCTGCACGGGAGCGGCGTAGTACGGTCCCACGGGAGCGGCGGAGTAGCCCGGCGTCGCGGGCTGGGTGCGGGAGGAGTTTCCGAAGGCCTTGTCGCCCCAGCGCAGGCCCGGGGGCGGGGCCGCGGAGACGGTACCGACACTTCCGAGGAAGGCGGCGAGCGCGACGAGAGCGGACGACAGTTTCACGGGAGAGGGACGCATGTGCGTACTCCTGCCCACCGGGAGTCGGGTGGTCGTGGTCCGTCAAAATGGGCCGACGGCCACCCCGGTGGGGCGGTCCAAAGGGAAGAGGTTCGACCAGTTCGGCGGACGACCCAGGGCTTGGGACTGGGCAGTGCGCTCGGGGCCGGTGGCTGGAGAAGCGGCCCCTTACCTGCACTATCCACACCGGCGGCCCGGAAAGTCAACAGTTAACCGCACCAGTTCCCGATTCCCCCGATTCCGCACCCGTCAGCTCTTCACCACCTCGCTCACGTCGAGCACGTACACCTGCCGCTGCGCGGCCCCGGTCACGGCGTCTCGGCCGTGACCTCCGGGGGCGGACCCTTCTTCCGCGGCCACACGAGCAGCACCACGCCCAGGATCACGAGCGCGGCGGCGACGCCGGTGCGCCCGGTCAGCGCCTCGTCGGCGAACAGCCACCCGAGGAGCACCGCGACCACGGGGTTCACGAACGCATAGGTGCCGACCAGCGCCGGCGAGGTCGCGGTCAGGAGCCAGTTGTACGCCGGCAGCGCGACGACCGCGACCGCCACGAGGTACACCCACGACGCGACCGACGCGACGGAGATTGCCGACACGTTGACCCGCTCCGCCTCCCCCATCGCGAGGCCGATGGCGACCATGAACACGCTCCCGCACAGCATCTGGGTGCCGGACGTGCGGACCGCCGACTTCGGGAGGTCGGCGTAGCGGTTGAAGAGCGACCCGACGGCCCACGCGATCGAGGCGACGACGAGCACGGCGGTGCCGACCGGGTTGATGCCGCCGGGGGCCGAGAGGGCCGCGACCCCGCCCAGGCCCAGGCCGATCCCGATCACCTCGACGGCCCGCGGCCCGCGGCGGCCGCCGTACCCCCAGTCGAGGAGGAGCAGCCACGCGGGGAGCGTCGCGACGACGAGCGCGGCCGCGCCCGACGGCACCGCCTGCTGCGCCCACGTCACCCCGCCGTTGCCCATTACGAAGAGCGGCACCGACGCAAGGGCCGCGTTCCGCCACTGCCGGGCGGTCGGCCGCGGGGCGCCGTTGCGGACCCCGAGCGCGTACAGCGCGGCCCCGGCGATCAGGAACCGCAGCCCGGCCATGAGGAACGGCGGGAGCGTGTCCACGGCGATGCGGATGGCGAGGTACGTCGAGCCCCACAGGACGTAGATCGTGGCGAACGCCAGGACCAGCTTCACACGACTCGGCGGCTCGGCCCCCATCGCTCCCCCCGTGCCAACACCACGCGGCCCCCAGAGCACCCGGTCCCGCCCGTTCAGCGGGGAACAACCGAGGACACCCGAGTACCGCCCCCGGTTCGCGCCGGTCCCGGCACGTGGGTTGCTTCAACTTATTGCGGCGGGGCGGACGCAACAGACTGAATGGGCGACAGTCTGCGGCGGACCGCCCCGTCACTTTTTCACTTCCCGGCCGTTCGGCCCCGGGTTCCCCCTCTTCCTTTCCGCGACACGGGCGAACGGAAACGCGCATCACGCGGACGCTGCGTGCGCACCGCGGCCGGAAGCGGCGATCTCGAACGACCGGAGCCGGGCGGCGTGGTCGTAGATCTGGCCCGCGAGAATGAGTTCGTCGGCCCCGGTTTCCTGAACGAACCGGTCGAGCCACCGCCGCACCGTGGCCGGGTCGCCAACGGCCGAGCACTTCGTCATGCGGTCCACGTGCGCCCCCTCGTGCGGGAGCCAGAGCCGGTCCATCGACTCGACCGGCGGGGGGAGCAGCCCGGGCGTCCCGCGCACGAGGTTGAGGAACTGTTGCTGGGCCGAGGTGAAGACGCGCCGCGCCTCGGCCTCGGTGTCGGCCGCGAACACGTTCGCCGCGACCATGACCCGCGGCCGGTCCAGGACCTTCGACGGCTCGAAGTTCCGCCGGTACAGGGCCAGCGCCTCGTGCAAGTGGTCCGGGGCGAAGTGCGAGGCGAACGCGAACGGCAGGCCCGACTCCGCCGCGAGCGCCGCCGAGAAGTCGCTCGACCCGAGGAGCCAGAACGGGACGCGGAGCCCCTCGCCGGGGACCGCGTGGACCCCGGTCCCCGGCCCGCCGGACTCGAAGTAGCCCACCAGCTCCCGGAAGTCCTGCGTGAAGGTGTCCGGGCCGCCGAAGTGCCGGCGGAGCGCCCGGGCGGTGCGGTGGTCGCCCCCGGGGGCGCGGCCGATCCCGAGGTCGATGCGGCCCGGGAACAGCGACTCCAGGGTGCCGAACTGCTCGGCGATCACCAGCGGGGCGTGGTTCGGGAGCATGACCCCGCCCGAGCCGACCCGGATCCGCGACGTGCCGCCCGCGACGTGCGCGATGACGACCGCCGTGGCGGCGCTGGCGATGCCGGGCATCCCGTGGTGCTCGGCGAGCCAGAACCGCTCGTACCCCCACCGCTCGGCGTGCCGGGCGAGGTCGAGCGAGTTGCGGAACGACTCGGCGGCCGTGCCCCCGGCGCGGACCGGGGACAGGTCGAGGACGGACAGCGGGACGGCGGACAGCGGCTTCGGCGTCATGGGTCACCTCGCGGGCGATCTCCCATTGTTCGCCGGGGGGCAACCCCGCCGCTCCACTTCTCCCGTCGGGGCGTCACGACTTGAGCGAGGCCATGTCGATCACGAACCGGTACTTCACGTCACTCTTGAGGAGCCGCTCGTAGGCCTCGTTGACCTTCTGAATCGGGATCACCTCGACGTCGCTGACGATGCCCTTCTCGGCGCAGAAGTCGAGCATCTCCTGCGTCTCGGCGATGCCGCCGATGCCGGACCCGGCCAGGCTCCGCCGCGGGCCCAGCAAGCTAAACGCCGCGACCGGCAGCGGGTGCTCCGGCAGGCCGACGAGGCACAGGGTGCCGTCGAGCTTCACGAGCGCCAGGTACGCGTTGAGGTCGTGCTCGGCCGACACGCAGTCGAGGACGAAGTCGAAGCTGTTCGCGTGCTTCTTCATCTCGCCGGCGTCCTTCGAGACGACGACCTCGTGCGCCCCGAGCCGCTTGCCGTCCTCGATTTTGCTGGGAGAAGTCGTGAACAGGACGACGTGCGCCCCGAACGCGCGGGCGAACTTCACCCCCATGTGCCCGAGCCCGCCGAGCCCGACCACCCCGACCTTCTGCCCCGGCCCGACCTTCCAGTGCCGCAGCGGGGAGTACGTCGTGATCCCGGCGCACAGGAGCGGCGCCGCGGCCGCCGGGTTGAGCTTCTCCGACACCTTCAGCGTGAACGCCTCGTCGGCGACGATCCGCTCGGAGTACCCGCCGTAGGTGATGCCGCCGGAGACCTTGTCGGGCGAGTTGTACGTGTAGGTCGGGGTGCACTGGCAGTACTGTTCGAGCCCGCGGGTGCAGCTCGGGCAGGTGCGGCACGAGTCCACGATGACGCCGACGGCCGCCACGTCGCCGGCCCGGAACTTCCTCACGTCCGCGCCGACCCGCGTGACGCGGCCGACGACCTCGTGCCCCGGGACGCACGGGTACACGGTGTTCTTCCACTCGTTACGGACCTGGTGCAGGTCCGAGTGGCACACGCCGCAGAACAGGACGTCGATCTCCACGTCGGTCGGGAGCGGGTCGCGGCGGGCGACGCCGAACGGGGCGAGCGGGGTGGTCGCGGCGTGTGCGGCGTAGGCCTTCGTGGTCATGTGCGTCTCGCGGGTGCGGGGCCGGGCGTTCCCGGGCGCGGCCGCCGCGGGTGTGGTACTTCTGTACGCCCCGAACAACACCGTTGACAGGGTCGGGTGCTGCGGTAGACTGTCGACAGACGACAGCCGACCGACCGAGGCCCGCATGCCCGCCGACGTTACCGCGCCGCTGACCCGCACGAGCCTCGCCGAGCAGGTCCGCGAGCGGCTCCGCGAGGCGATCGTGTGCGGCGAGTTGCCGCAGGGCGGCCTCATTACCGAGCCGGTCGTGGCGGCCCGGTACGCGGTGAGCCGCGCCCCGGTCCGCGAGGCGATGCTCGCCCTGGAGCGCGACGGGCTGGTCACGTTCGACGCCCGGGGCCGCGCCCGGGTGCTCGAGCTGACGCCCCGCGTGTTCGAGGAACTGGTGAGCGTCCGGGTCGCGATCGAGGGGCTCGCCGCGCGCCTGGCCGCGGCCGGCGATGTCGCCGAACTCGCCGCCGCCCTCGAAGAGAACATCCGCCGGCAGGGCGAGGCGGGGACGTACCGCGACCTCACCCGGCTCGACGTCGACTTTCACGAGGCGATCGTCCGGGCCGCGCGGAACGACCGGCTCCTCGCCGCGTGGCTCACCGCCCGCTCGGTGTTCGAGTTCTGGCTGGCCGCCGCGTTCCGCGACGCCGAACTGGCCGTCGCGCCGCGGACCCTCGCGGTCGACTCGCACCGCCGGCTCCTCCGGGCGGTCGCGTCCGGCGACCCGGACCGGGCCGAGAAGGCCGCCGTCGCGCACATCACCCGCTGGCGGACGTACCTGCCCGCCGCCCGCCCCGTTCTCCCCGAGGCCGCCCGATGACCCGCCTCTCCCTTCCCGCGCTCCTTCTCTTCACCGCGACGGGAACCGCCGCGCCGCCCGACTTCGCGGCCGACGTCGCCCCGATCCTGGAGCGGCACTGCGTCCGGTGCCACCAGCCCGGCAACGCGAAGGGCAAGGTGTCGGTCGCGACGCCCGCGGACCTGCTCGACAAGGAGCACGTCGTCCCCGGCAAGCCCGCGGAGAGCGGCGTGCTCGACCTTCTCGTTCCCGACGTGCCCGGCAAGCGGCCGCGGATGCCGAAGGAGGGCAAGGCGCTGACGGCGGCCGAAGTCGCCACGCTCCGCGACTGGATCGCGGCCGGCGCGAAGTGGCCGAAGGAGGTCGTCGTCAAGGAGCGGTCGAAGGCCGACAAGTCGTGGTGGTCGCTGCGGCCGCTCGCGGACCCGGCGCCCCCGAACCCGGCCGGTCTGCCGAAGGCGTGGGCCGCGAACCCGATCGACCGGTTCGTGTTCGCGAAGCTCGCCGAGAAGGGGCTGACGCCGTCGCCGCCGGCCGACCCCCGCACGCTCGTGCGCCGCGTGACCTTCGACCTCACCGGCCTGCCGCCGACGCCCGGGTCGATCGAGGCGTTCGCCAAGGACCCGTCCGACGCGGCATACGCGAAGCTCGTCGACGACCTGCTCGCGAGCCCGGCCTACGGCGAGCGCTGGGGCCGGCACTGGCTCGACGTGGTGCGGTTCGGCGAGTCGAACGGGTTCGAGCGGAACGTCATCATCGACTCCGCGTGGCCGTTCCGCGACTACGTCATCAGGAGCTTCAACGACGACAAGCCGTTCGACCGGTTGGTCCGCGAGCACCTCGCCGGCGACGTACTGGACCCGGGGAATCCGGCCGTCGAGGTCGGCACCGCGTTCCTCGTTACCGGCCCCTACGACAACGTCGGGAACCAGGACGCGGCGCAGGCCGCGGTGATCCGGGCGAACACGCTCGACGAGATGGTGCGGGCGACCGGCGAGGCGTTCCTCGGCGTCACGGTCGGGTGCGCCCGGTGCCACAACCACAAGTTCGACCCGATCACGCAGCAGGACTACCACCGGCTCGCGGCCGCGGTCGCGGGAGTGTTCCACGGCGAGCGGCCGATCGGCTCCCCCGAGCAGACGAAGAAAGTCGCGGCCGCGCGGGCAACGCTCGAGAAGAAGCGGGCCGAGGCCGCGTCGCTGGTCAAGCGCGCGACCGCCGCGGCCGCGGTGCTCGGGTTCCCGCCGGTGTCGGTGCGTCAGGCGGAACAAGCGGTCGGGGTCGCCGCGGCCGAGGCCGAGGTGCGGGCGCTCGGCCCGACCCCGGTGTGGTGGGTCGGCCAGTTCCGGCCCGTGAACGGCCCGTTCAACGTGTTCGTCGGCGGCGACCCGCAGAAGAAGGGCGACGCCGTCGCGTTCGCGAGCCCGGCGTTCCTCTCGGAGTCCGCCAAGGGGTTCGACCTCCCGGCGACCGCGACCGAGGCGCAGCGGCGGAAGGCGCTCGCCGAGTGGATCGTCTCGCCCGACAACCCGCTCACCGCCCGCGTGCTGGCGAACCGCGTCTGGGGCTGGCACTTCGGCACCGGCATCGTCGAGACGCCGAGCGACTTCGGGTACATGGGCGGCAAGCCGACGCACCCCGAACTGCTCGACTACCTCGCCCGCCGGCTCCACGCCGAGAACTGGAAGCTCAAGCCGGTCCACCGGCTCATCGTCACCTCGCAGGCGTACCGGCAAGCGTCCGCGTACCGCGCCGACGCGGCGTCGGCCGACGGCGATTCGCGATTTCTGTGGCGGTTCCCCCCGCGTCGTCTCTCGGGCGAGGAGGTCCGCGACGCGATGCTGAGCGTCTCGGGCAAGCTCGACCCCAAGCCCGGCGGCCCGGGGTTCCGGCTCTACAAGTACGTGCAGGACAACGTGGCGACGTACCTCCCGCTCGACGCGCCGGGGCCGGAGACGTACCGCCGGGCCGTGTACCACCAGAACGCCCGTGCGGCCCGCGTCGACGTGCTGACCGACTTCGACTGCCCCGACCCGGCCGCCGCGGCCCCGCGGCGCGCCAGCACGACGACGCCGATGCAGGCGCTGGCGCTGTTCAACCACAAGTTCACCCTCGACATGGCCGACGCCCTTGCGGCGCGTGCGAAGGCCGACGCCGGCCCCGAACCGGACGCCCAGGTGCGGCGGCTGTTCGCACTCAGCTACGGCCGCTCGCCGACCGCCGACGAACTCGCCGCCGCGAGCAAGGTCGCCCAGGCGCACGGCCTGCGGGCGCTCGCCCGTGCCGTGCTGAACTCGAACGAGTTCCTGTACGTCGATTGACCCGCCGATCTTGGTGGGGCGGGCATTCTTGCCTGCCTCCGCGCTACGGGCGGCAGGCAAGAATGCCCGCCCCACCAATGAAACCCGACAGTTCGGAGCCCCCCGTGAACGCCCCTCCCCTGCTCGACCGCCGCGGGTTCCTCTCGCAGATCCCGACCGGGTTCGCCGGCGTCGGGCTGATGTCGCTCCTCGCGAACGAGGCCGCCGCCGACTCGGGCGCGTGGCAGCCCGGGAAGGGGAAGACGCACCACCCCGCGAAGGCGAAGCGCGTCCTCCAGATCTTCTGCCCCGGGGCGGCGTCGCACATCGACCTGTGGGACCACAAGCCGACGCTCGAAAAGCTCGACGGCAAGCCGCTACCGGGCGAGGAGAACCTCGTCAGCTTCCAGGGGAAGAACGGGAACCTGATGCGGCCGCCGTGGGCGTTCAAGGCGGCCGGCGCGTGCGGGAAGATGCTCTCGACGCTGCTACCCGAGGTCGCGAAGTTCGCCGACGACATCGCCTTCCTGCACGGGATGACGTCGAAGACGAACACCCACGGCCCCGGGTGCGTGTTCATGAACACCGGGCACGTCACCGAAGGGTTCCCGGCGGCCGGGTCGTGGGTCACGCACGCGCTCGGCTCGGCGAACGAGAACCTGCCGGCCTACGTCGCGCTACCCGACATCCGGGGCGAGCCGCCGAACGGCAAGGCGAACTGGTCGAACGGGTTCCTCCCGGCGAGCGTGCAGGGCGTGCTGCTCGCCGCCGACCAGCCGGTGCGGAACCTCGTGCCGCCGGCCGGCGTGTCGCCGCAGGAGGACGCCGCGACCCGCGACGTGCTCGGGTTCCTCAACGCCCGCCACTCGCAGACGCACCCCGGCGACAGCGACCTCGCGGCCCGCGTCGCGTCGTACCAACTCGCCGCGAAGATGCAGCTCTCGGCCCCCGAGGTGTCGGACCTCGCCCGCGAGCCGGCCGCGGCGCACAAGCGGTACGGCACCGGCGACGCCAACAAGCTCAAGGCCGCGTACGCGCGGAACTGCCTCCTCGCGCGGCGGATGCTGGAGCGCGGCGTGCGGTACGTCAACCTGTACTGTGCGAGCCGGGCGAGCGGCGTCGACGGCCTGCTGAACTGGGACGCGCACAAGACGCTGAAGCAGGACTACGACCGCCACGCGCCGATCTTCGATCAGCCGACGGCCGCGCTGCTCACCGACCTGAAGCAGTCCGGTCTGCTCGACGACACGCTCGTGCTGTGGACGACGGAGTTCGGCCGGATGCCGACGCACCAGGCCGGGGTGCGGGGCCGCGACCACAACCCGGACGGGTTCACCTGCTGGATGATGGGGGCGGGGGTGAAGGGCGGGGTGAGTCACGGCGCGACCGACGAGTTCGGCCGCCGCGCCGTGGAGAACGTGACCACCGTGTGGGACTTCTACGCGACCGTGCTCCACCTGCTCGGCTTCGACCACGAGAAGCTGACGTGGTACCACAACGGCCTGAGCCGCCGGCTCACCGACGTCCACGGCCACACGATCCACGAGGTGCTGGCGTGACGCCGACTCACGGTGATCGCATTGGTCCGAGCCCGAGCGCCGAGCGAGGGGTGAGCGTTGCCCCCTCGCGCGGCGCTCGGGCTCGGGCCCAAACGGAACGCGAAGTCACG